>NZ_JBGSXS010000465.1:0-9488 GCF_041751335.1 Aquiflexum sp. | reverse complement strand
CAAAAGAGCCCTTTTGATCGGAAATAAAAAGGTTTGATTGGTATTTGTTTGGCTTTGAACTTACAGCCCTCTTTTGGTTTCGTCCTCTTTCCTATGATGATAATTCCCAATTCCTTAAATTAGGAAAGGATTAAAAAACAGATTATCAGTTTTATAGTTTATCCATCAAATATTCTTTACCATTCAACAACTAATCATATGTACAAAATATTAATTTACTTCAATCTGATCATATACAGCCTAATTGGCTGGAAGGTCATTTCCTCTAATCCTGAAGTGGCTTCTGATGACATCACCATTTGTCATACCGGTCCATCAGAAATGATAGCCTTTCTGGATGATCCCAAATTCGTGGCATTTCATCCGTCCCCCATTCCATTCGATTTCAAACCAATGGGTGAAATGATCTCTTTCCCTGCTCCGGACGGCAAAGACGCCAAGGGTTATTTTCTGAAAGCCAAAGAATCATCAGAGAACTGGCTTTTTGTTTACCAGGAATGGTGGGGGCTTAACGACAACATCAAAGAAGAATCAGAAAAATTCTTCAATGACCTTGGTGGAAAAGTCAATGTCCTTGCCTTGGATATGTATGATGGAAATGTCACTGCAAATCCCCAAGAAGCCATGGGATTTATGAGAGGAACTGATGAAAAAAGGTTGGAAAACATTGTAATGGCCGGAAAAAACTTTGCCGGTAAGAGAGCCAAAATTGCAAATGTCGGTTGGTGCTTTGGGGGTGGCTGGTCATTGAAATCCGCCTTGTTATTGGGCAATCAGAATGCTGGATCCATTATCTACTATGGAATGCCGGTAAGAGATGTCGATCAATTGAAAAAACTGAATTCAGATGTTTTGGGATTATTTGCCACCGAAGATAATATCTCTAAAGCAGTAATTGAGGAATTTGCAACCGCAATGGAAAAAGCTGGAAAAGAACTGGAATATAAAATCTTCCCCGGTGTTCACGGATTTGCCAATCCATCTAATCCCAAGCATGATCCTGAATTGACCAATGAAGCTTATGGAATGGCCTTGGGTTATTTGAAGGGGAAGTTTGAGTGAGGTTGGAAGATTAAAAAATTGAAAGAACTTGTCCGCCGTGGGGGATTATAAGATTTAGTCTCCATAAGAAGCTATATTTAGGTAAAAACGATTTGTATATTAACATAACAAAGTACTTCTCAAAATTTAGAATTATTAAAGGAAAGGGGGTATGGCAAAATTGCCATACCCCCTTTCCTTTAATTATTTATTCTACAATGATCTTTTTGCTCAACCATTGATTGCCTTGCTGTATATGGACGATATATAATCCCTTAGTGATATTGGCGGTGATGGCAATGTTTTGGGTTTCAGGTGATACGGCATTATCCAAAAACCGTGTTATGCCCTGCATATCCACCAAACTTACTCCAATGGTTTCTTCATTGTTTGAAACGTTGGGAAGCTGGATATGGATGGTTTCCCCTGCACGGACAGGATTCGGATAGACTTTAAATTCTAAAGATTGTTGGAAAGTTGGAGCAGTAAACTGAACTTCTTCAATTTCCATTTTTCTAGTGGTGTCTACATCCGTTTCTTGGTTGGTGACTACGATTTTATCCATGATAGGTGCCTCGCCAATGATTGGTGTAAGTTGAATTACATTGTTTCCTGCTTGAAGTTCAAATTCAACAGTTTGTGTACCAGGTGAACCTCCACCGCCACAAAATGCCCCTGTAATTCCAAAGCTTACAGTTCTTGGAGTCCCATTGGTAATGATCCTCATACTTCTTACTACAGGAGTAAAATAATGGAATTCTACATTATATGTCCCAGCAACATCTACATTCACATTTCTGAAATTAATCTGATGGCTTACAATGAAGCCCATATTCACAATCTGTCCATTGGAAGCAGTAGCGCATGTTGGCGTTGGAAAAGTACCAACCAATTCAGCTTCCTCAGCTTCCAAAGAAATGAAAGTTGGTGCAGTTCTTCCAGACTTTTCAAGTTTGATCTTGTCAATAAATGGCGCTGCTCCATCAAAAGGTGTTATCTCGATAATATTGAGACCTTCGTTGAGGTTTACTGTTATTTCATAAATCGCAGGAATCCCATTATTGAAACACCATTCACCAGAGTCCTCACCTATTTGACGGCCTAGGTTAACACCATTGACACTCAGTCTGAAGTTTCTTGTGACCGCACTCATATAGGATACTTGTAGTTTGTAAGCACCTGATTCGAGCGCTACTACCTCATCGAACTTCACTCCATTTGTATTGACTGTTCCCATATTGACTTGCTGCCCGTTGGAAGAAGTGGCGCAATTGACAATTGATGCTGAACCCAGTAAAGTTGCCAACTCAGCTTCGAACTTTAGATTTTCAACCAAGTTAACTACTTCAGGATCTACCTCCGATGGATTTTTCCCAGCGGTTGCAACAGCTATTCTATCGATAGCTACATTACCAGAGGCATAAGCGATTTTTACGTTATGTCGTCCCGCTTCCAGGAAGTAAGAGAAGCTTCGAGTATCGGATTCATAGGTATAGTGAAATTTCTTCCAGTACCATAGAAATAAGTCATTTTGTAAATCAGCGAATTTACTAAATGGCTGATCATCTACTGCAATCCAAAGCGAACTCTCTCCTTCCAAATCCAATGCTTGAATTTTCGCCCAGATTTCGTACTCGTCAGCGGCTTCTACCTCAAACTCAAACTCAACCAATCCCATAGCTTCCGGAGCTGTTTCAAGTGATTGCGTTTGGCCCTCAGTCTCGATAAACATCCCATTGATAGCTTTCTCATCCAATCCTACTGTCCATCCAGATCCAACGAATGCAGATTCTGATTCATAGAAATCCATCACATCTGATTGCACTAATCCCCAGAAATTATCTGTTGGCTGACAGTAGCCGAGTTCTTGGATGCCGGCATCAAGGCTTACAGGGCCATTGACAAAAGCGACTTGATCGAGTCTCATAGTGTTGTTTGGAAACTCAATAGTCAGTCTGTGTTTACCTACTCCCAAGTCATAAAATCTGGGGACTTGAAACCATATTAAGCCATTGGAATTGAAACCACCAATCTGTTCCATCGGGCCATTGTCCACCTTGAATCTCAAGGCTCCATTGGCACCGGCAGTGCCACCTCTGAACCATATTCTATAACTATCAGCATCTTCCAACTCAAATTCAAAATGCACCTGTCTTGCGATTGGACTTTCTCCCTCATTTTGGGCATTACCTCTAAGAATGAACCCATTGGAAGCATTTTCATTGGCAATCACATCCCATTGAGATCCCAGATAATCCCCACATTCAGCTTCTAAAATATTTGAACTGATTTCCTTTGGTACAAAAGGTAAATCCATTCCTTCCAAGCTGTTATTAGGAGCATAAGTTGCATCCTTTATGGAAGGGGTTGATTGATGGTTCAAATACAGTTCACCGATATTGGTCAGGTTGCCATCAGCATCAAAGTAAAAAGATGTGGTCACATTAGGATTGGCTGAATTGGCTGGGTTTGGCTGGAAAAAAGCATAGCGTTCCACATATTCCAAACTCTCCAAATATGGCAAAGCAAGCTCCAAAAAAGCCTGTTGGATATTATTTCCCCTGTTTGGATTGGCGTTGAATTCTGTAACCCAAATAGGCATTTGGTAGATGCTGTATACATTTTCCAAATAAGCCTTGAATCTATTGAAAATCACTTGTGGATCAGCATTTGGACTGTTCGCAGGACCTGAACCCCAATCATACCAATGCACTGCCACATAATCAAATCTTACATCACGCGCTTTTGCGATTTCATAAAACTCTCTCAACCAGCCAGTAGGACCATTTTCTCTTGGTGCGGGACTTCCGATTCTCAATCCTGAGGCCATCAAGCCTTCAAAATAAGCCACTGCTACTTCTGGTTGACAGAGGTTGTTGAATTGTCCTGACTCACCGTTACAGTTATCCGATTCATTAAAGCCAAGAAAATGAGTTACATTACCTCTATTGGCTGCACTGTTCACATTGGCGGGGGAGGCACCACCCGCTCCCCAGGCCATGGGTACATATTCATAATTTGGCCTTGAGGTATTTCCCAGCCCCCAGTTATAATACCATCCGGCATCCAAACCTTCGATGAAACCCCCTGTACCTTTTTTGGTGACCCAATTCCAAGGCACAACGCGGATAAAGCTGACATTTCCTTGCAATGCATCGGGGAATGCATCTACATACATATCTTCTTCTGAGGCTATAAATACTTTGCCTTTGCTGGTTCCGTTTTCATGTACTGCGAAAGTGGCCATATAGCCTCTTTTCAACACAAATGAATGAGCTGCATTATTCAGTCCATTTGGTATCTCCGCACCTTTATAAATTGTCAATTCATTTAACTCACCTTGGATTCCTCCAAAATAAGTTTCAGAGAAAATGGTCAAAGTGGTATAAATTGCATCAATTGGTCTTATTAGGGAGCCAGTTTGATAGTATTGGTTGACTCTATAACCTGAACCAACTGTAGTTTCGAGTCCACTGATTTTAATATGACTGTCCAATGAATTGCCAAAAACATCAGGAGTGATTCCATTCCAATAAATCCATGAAGCTGGATCCAAAAAGTCAAACTTTACAGCCAATGGGATTTCTAAAGCAGTAATTTTCAAAGTACTTTCGTCATTCAAAGAAATTACACCTTGAGTAATGCCCGAGCTTGCATTTAATTTCGAGTCAGAAAGCGTCATGCCTTTGTCAGCACAGGCAAATAAAATTTCTCCACTGGCAACAATATCTGCAGAAGCCATATAAAGATTGTATAAAATGGGCTTTCCAGGATCCAGCGTTCCTGACTTAGGTGTTTTGTCTTTTTCTAAATTTGGTTCATTGACACAAATTGCGTTAAGCGGCTTATTTTCTCCCGGTAAGCATGCAGGTTTAACAGGTTGATCTTGATTGAATCCGTCTTGTCCAGGGGCATTTGGTTGTGATGGTTTTTGAACTGTTTCCCTCCAGTTCATTTCATTGAAGAAATCATTGTCCACATCTCCTGTCCAATAAAGGTATTTCATAGAATCTTCACAGGGATCTTCCTCGGTATCCTGATATGCCATAATATGATTTGGATTCATAATTCCAGAACCAAAAAGGAACAGGATCAGCAATAATGGTTTGTAAAATTGTTTCATGGTAAATTAGGTTTATTGTTAAATTCATGCATATAATATGCAACTAAAGTACTCCTAACCATTCCATTTACTTGGGGCAAATCATTCAATCCACAGGGGTAAAAAGTCTTATTTTTATTATCTAACCCATTTTCATCAATAAAAAGGGATTTAAGTATTAGGACATAAAAAAAAACCTGAGGAAAAAATCCCCAGGCTTAATAAAACCAAAACAACCCATTTAATTATTTCAATTCCAATTGCTCAATTTTCCCATACCCACTCCCTCTCAATTCCTCAAATTTTTGCTTTAGTTTTTCGAGCAAATCCGGATTTGATTCAGCAAGGTTATTTATTTGTCCGGGATCTTTTTTAATATCATAAAGTTGGTACTCACTGTCATTCCCCAATTCTATATTGACGAATGTATTGATCGCCGGTCCTTTATAGGGTGGTATCATAATATAATCTCCGCTTCTAAGTGCCGTTCGCGTAGTCGCTTCCAAAATCAAATTTTCCCTGCCTGAGTTTGATTCACCCATCAACACTGCCAACATATCCATACTGTCGTCTGTAGTAATATCGCTTCCAACAAGTTGGGATAATGAAGTCAATAAATCCAATTGCGATACCAAAACATCTGAAACCCCAGGTTCGATATTGCCTTTCCAATAGGTCATAAAAGGAATTCTCGTTCCAGCTTCAAAAAGACTATACTTTCCGCCTCGAAATGGACCCCAAGGTTTATGATCTCCAAGTTTTTCTACAGCATCATCATTGTATCCATCATTCAATACCGGACCATTATCAGATGAAAAAATCACCAATGTATTTTCCAATAGCCCCTCTTCTTCCAAGGTTTTCATGAATTCCCCAATGCACCAATCTGCCTCCAAAATCACATCCCCCCTGGGACCCATACCTGATGAACCTACAAACCTAGGATGTGGAGTTCTTGGTACATGTGGCTGCTGAAATGCATAATACAAGAAAAACGGATCTGTCTCATTCTTCCTTCCCCTAATATAGTCCTGGGCTTTTTCCAAAAATTCATCGGCCATATCTTCATCAATCCACTTGGCGTTTTCTCCACCTTTCATAAAACCAATCCTCGGTATTCCATTGACAATGCTGTTGTTGTGTCCGTGATGCCACATCATTTTGAGCATCTCGGGATTGTCTTTTCCGGTAGGTTCACCCTCAAAGTTGCTTTCATAGTCCACCAAAATCGGATCGTCCGCTTCCAGACCCACTACATGACCATCTTCAATATAAACTGTAGGAACTCTGTCTTGGGTCGCTGCCATGATATACGCATAATCAAATCCAACTTCATTAGGTCCAGGAGATATTCTTTGGTTCCAATCCACATTTCCATCACCAAGACCCAAATGCCATTTACCAACGATGCCGGTATGATATCCCTTGGTTTTCAGCATTTTTGGGATTGTCATCTGATCCACATCTATCAAAAGTGGGGCAGTTCCTGCTAATATCTTGGCATTTTCATTTCTCCATGGATACACACCTGTCAGCAAAGCATACCTGCTTGGCGTACAGGTAGCAGATGTAGCATAAGCATTGGTGAATTTCATCCCATCATTGGCCAGCCTGTCCATATTAGGTGTCTGCAATTCGGTAGCACCATAGGCACTCAAATCACCATATCCCAAATCATCCATGTAGATGATGACAATATTGGGAAGTTTTTCTCCGGTCTCTTGAGTACTCTCATTATTTTGGCAGCTAGTCCAAAGTAGGATGATAGCCAAACTTGCCAAACAATTAAAATATCTTAAGTTTCTTTTCATAGTTCAGTATTTAAATGGGTTCAATAATAGCATTTATGAATTTTCGTAATGAAACAAGTTTCTTCCGTCTTCGGTCTTCGGTCTTTTTATTTATTTTTAGGTTGAGTGATTTCGTAATGGACATCGTACAAATCCCTTTGCCTTTCCTTCCACTCGGCACCTTCGAGAAATAAAGGGTGGGGAAGTGATAAATCCCAATCTCCCAATTTTTTCAAAAGCCTTTTGGTAACTTCTATGTTTTCCAGTGCCACGTCATTTTGCTCTGAGATGTCTTTATCAAGGTCAAATAACATCGGAAGTCTATCAGGAAGTCGGATCAATTTCCAATTGTCTTCAAAAATCCCTGCGCTAATTGTAAATCTCCATTTAAAGGACTCATGGGGCTTACCTTTTTTTCCCTTTGTCAAATAAGGCATCAAATTAACCCCATCGAATTGGTCGGAATCTTTCGGATCTATGCCCGCCATTTCCAAAAAAGTCGGCATCAGGTCAAGTGCAATTATAGGATGGGAATAAGATTCACTTGCCGGGAGAGAACCTTTCCATTTCATAATAAATGGTACACGGATTCCACCTTCAAGTAAAATTCCCTTTTGGCCATTGAATGGGGCATTGATCGAACTATTATTTTCAACCGGGCCACCATTATCGCTTAAAAAAACTATTACGGTATTTTCCTCCAACCCCTCTTGTTTTAAGGTATTCATGATTCGGCCTACATTGATATCCAATCGGTGAACCATTGCCAGATAAGTCCTTCGCCTTTCATCTGTTATATGTGAGAAAAATGCTAAATCCTCGGCTCTCGCCTGCATGGGCGCATGCGGTGCATTGAAAGAGGCATATAGAAAAAATGGTCGATCCCGGTGCCTCCTGATGAAATCAACACATTCATCCCCCTTGTCATCTGTGAGGTAGGTGATCGATTGGGGAGTTTTGTAATTACTTTCTATGGGAGCCAAATATCCCTGTCCGTTTTCCTCCGATTTGAAATAATGATGTCCTCCACCTACATATCCCCAAAATTCATCAAAACCGCGATTCAAAGGGTGGAATTGTTTTTTTGATCCCAAATGCCATTTGCCTATCAATCCGGTCACATATCCTGCTTCCTTTAATCGATCACCTATTGTTTTTTGGTCAATAGGCAGGCCTGCAAATTCAGGATCAAAACCAGGTTGGTTATCGGCCAGATTATTATCATAGCCAAAGTTGACCTGATTTCTTCCGGTCAATAACCCAGCTCTGGATGGACTACAAACTGGTGCCGAAACATAGGCATGGAGGAAGTTGACCCCTTCTTTTGCCAAGGAATCAATATTGGGTGTGTTGATCTGCAAACTCCCATTGAGACTCAAGTCAGCATAACCAAGGTCATCGGCCAAAATCAGAATGATATTGGGTTTTTGATTCGATTGTCCAAAACTGATATTCAAGATGGAAAAAGTTAAAAAAATAAGGAATGATAAAGCAACTTTCAATTTCATGGTGTCTTCCTTAGTTGTCGAAAAATGATAAATCCCAATTATCTCTCCATCTCAAAACAGGTCTTTCCCCTTCAAACTCTACGGGCAGCCAGATATACCTACCATCAATCGGATTCTCAGGAGTCCATCTATCACCTACATAGATAAATGCATTTTCTTTTCCTATCACAGGAATTACAGCTGTACTTTGTGACCAAAAGGTGGTTTTCATCTGGTCCTCAGTTCCTCTCACCATATTTCCCAAAGGAGTCCAAGGTCCCATGGGATGGTCCGCTACTGCGGACTTCCCCGGATTGGGTTTCCAACCTGTCAGACCGGAAGAAAACATGTAATATTTTCCGTCCTTCTTGAAAATGGCAGGTGCTTCGTTTTGTTGGCCCGGTAATACCCTGGAATAGTTCCCTGAAAAATCCATATAATCCTCGGTCAACTCGGCCACATGAAGTGTCTGATTGTTTTCAGAAGAATGAAAATGATAGGCTTTGCCATCGTCATCCACAAAAAGCGTCATATCCCTTGCCATCTGCCCTTTTTCAAAATCCCTCCTTAAAAAGACGCCATTGACAACGGCTTCTTTCCATTCGGGAGAAGGCCTTTCGTATTTGTCCAAATCAACAGGCTTGGATTTAAGACTATCGGGATAATTTGAAGGCCAACTACCTGCATGTGGATTGACGCTTTTGATATAGGTATATGGCCCGGTCACATGATCACTTACCGCCAAACCGGTCATTGCAGCTTCATAGCCTCTGTCTTTGAGCTCGTGGTGAAACCACATGACAAATTTATTGGTCTTCTCATTGTAAATCACCTTGGGCCTTTCGATGATAGAACCCTTCACTAGAAGTGAATTGGGATCATCGTGTACTTCAAGGGCAATTCCTTCATTCTTCCAGTTCGTAAGGTCTTTTGTGGAATATACTCCCACTCCAACTTGTGCTTTGTTGCCTTCTGGCCCTTTTATTTTGTGTTCACCAAACAAATAATAAGTATCTTCCTGGATCAAAAACCCTCCTCCGTGGGCATTGATGTGCGTGTCTTGATCAT
>NZ_JBGSXS010000464.1:0-30666 GCF_041751335.1 Aquiflexum sp. | reverse complement strand
GAAATGGGAACATTAGAACCATTATTATCCCATAAAAAACTGAATATAGATTCTTAATTGTTTGGAGTTTTAAGGTCATTTATAGGTTTTCAAAAGACAAGGTAACTATATCGAGAATTTTTCATACTTCAAGAAATCCCGATAAATTGAAGGGTATATAAACATATTAAAAAATAGGTTTCTTGATTTAGGCGATTTTTCACTCCACTACCAATACCCAATCCTGACCTTTACCACTGGAAGGTGCGCTGATTTTATTTTTCCCCCTGGTCAAGGCAGATCCTGAATATGGGAAACTCACACCAGTCCTTGGGTCATACCAATTAGCTTTCAATGTTGGATTTTTCAATTTAGAAAAATCTACTTCTACACCTTTCCCTGTAGGGAAATAGATCATAGCATAACTTCCTTCGATATCTCTTGTCCCTATCACAAAATGTTCATCATCTTCCTGATTGGTAATCACCAATTCATAATCAGGAATTCTGCTAAAATAAGATTTCGATAACATCAGATTTTTTAGGTGTTTGACCTGATTGGCCATTGGCAGTTCTAAGGAGACCTGCCAAGGTTTCAGAGGGCCATTAATGGGTTTTCTGTCCAAGGTATACATTTGCCAGACTGCATGGCAGCCATAAGTCTGACCAGCTCCCCCTGCAAAAACATTCCAGTACATGATCCTCCTGATATCATCGGGATTGCTATAGCCAAGCTCTTTGGCATTGAAGCAATTGGGATGATCTTCATATAGGGGTTCGCCATCTAGTGTGGGCTTGGTGGGATTCAACCTAAAATCATGATCAATGATTTTATAGGTTGGTTGGTTTGGACAATGGCCGGTTTGGTGCAAATTAAAGTCCAACCACTCGGATTGATGAAACCATGTTGAAGATCCTCCTGGTCTATTGGGTTGGGGATGGAAAGTCATTAGAATTAGATTATTCGGATTGGAAGAGGATTTAATACCTGCTGCCATTTGATTCCAAATGTTAGCATCATCTGAATCTTTCCTTGGATTTCTATCCCCACCGATCACCCATATCAGGTTCTTTCTATCAGCATACCTGGCCCCGATCCATTTCCCAAATTTAAATGCATTTTCTGCATTGAAAATTTCCGGACCCTCTCCCCAAGTATTCTTAAAAACTTTATCTCCCCAAGTGGGTAAAAGTGCAATATGGATTTCTTTCTCCTCTGCCAGACTGATCACTTCATCCACATATTTCCAGTATTTTTCATTGAATTTCATGGGATCAATTGACTCAAAAGGCTTTTCGCCATAATGATTGGGATCATTCAGTCCATCTATCTCAGCCAAGGCCACTGCTTGGATGACATTAAACCCTTGAGTTTTTCTAATATCGAGGTAATATTTGGCCTCTTCAGTATTGGTTCTATGAAAAAGCTCCCAAGCTGTATCCGCCATCCAAAAAAATGGACTATCGTCAGACTGTGCCAAAAACCTTTGATTTTCAGAGACTTTAATTGGTCCCTTAATTTGCCCTATAAGTATACTTGGGACAATTAGGATTAGTAGAAATAGGAATGTTCTTTTCATGGGAATGAAAGAAGAAAGGCAGCCAAATGGCTGCCTTAAGTTTTTAATGTGCAGTTGGTACTGCTTCTGTTGATTTGCTGTTTTTCTGCCAGAAGTAGAAAATGGTGAAAAGAACAATCAGGATAATTGGAAACAATAACATTTTTTCTAGGGTATCCTGACCAATAGCCAACTCCAAAGCATCTCCTTGAAGTCCAGTCGCAACATTTGCTTCTCTGGCACTATCAATCCACCTCCCGGTAATCGGATTGAAAATGGAATTAGCAAACATGCCTACCCCACCAATAACTGACATTCCGATAGCACCACTTAGAGGAACCCTTTGGGCAGTTGCTCCAATCATGACAGGCCAAAAGTAGCAAATACCAATTCCAAATATAAAGGCAGCTAAATAGGCCATGGGACCAGTAACTGTACTAAACATATAAATTCCAATTGTTGTAAGAATTGCACCAAATAGCAAAACACCAGTCTGACCTAATCTTTCAACTACTGGTCCTGCAAAGAACCTTCCCAATGCCATCACACCAAACGTCAAAGCCATAATCAACATAGGGTCTGCACCGCTACTCCCCAAAATAAACACCACCCACTGATTTGGACCAAATTCCGAAATTGCTGTTAGTGACATACATACAAATAAAAATATAAATACAGGGCTAAACATAGCCTTTAAGTTATTCGTGAGTGAGGTAACACCTTCCACAATCGGTTTTGGAAAAGTTTTACCAAAAAACAGAACTGCATAAATAACGGTAGGGATCATCAAAACCCACATTTGAGTCTGCCAATCAGCCATAAAGCCTCCCATGTCAGTCATCAACTTGGATATTAAAGCTCCAAGAAGAATTCCCCCGGGGAACCACATGTGGAACCTGTTGAGCATCTTGTTCATTTTTACTCCTGAGTACATGTCTGCAATCATTGGATTACAGGCAGCTTCTGTACATCCATTTCCAAATCCAATGAATAATGTGGAAATCAACAATGTGGTATATCCACCGGCATAGATGGTAAGAATAATACCCAATGTATGTGCTACAAACGCAACTCTCATGATGTTGGCAGGACCAAAAGAATGGTAAACCAATCCTCCAATGATCATTGAAATCGGGAATCCAAGAAACCACATGGAGTTGATAAATCCGAGTTGTTCGGCAGATAGACCAAATTCCTGACCAAGTTGAGGCAAAATTCCTGCCCTAATAGCAAATGTAAAAGCGGTGGTGATTAGCGCAAAGCAACTGCCGTTAAACAATGCACTTTTATTGATATTTTCATTCATGTTGGTTGGGTTTAAGAGGTTAAAGACTTTTTTGAATGGGTTGAATCATAAACATTCGGAAAATATATAAAAAATATCAAGGATAGGCTTATCCTTTCATAAAAAAATTGTCCCAATTAATCCCTCTCCCAAAGAATATACCTCAAAATCAATGGAGTACAGGCAAATTCTGTGATCATTCAATGACCATCAATGACCTGAAAATATTTTTTGGCTTACTTTCTGAAACATTTTTTACTGAAATTTTGACTGAGTAGGTTCCTGGCTGAATGTAGCCCCCATTGAAGTCTCCATACCAAATGCAATTTCGCTCTCCTTCATACAGATTATCTTTGGAACAGGAATAAATCAATTGTCCCCAATTGTTATATATCCAAATATCCAATCGATCAACAAGAGAATTAGTGTACACCATAAATGGGTTTTTAACATCATTGACCTTCATTCCTGTAGTACTTTGAACCATTAGCTCACAAGTCTCTTTCACCAAAAATTCAGTAGAATACTGGCATCCTTCAAAGCTCGATACTGTCAGTGAATAATTGCCCACTTCCATTGGGATGAAAACAGGATCTTCAGATACTAAATCTCCTTCCATATACCATTGATAAGCATCAAAATTACCTGGGTTAATGGTGATGTTATCTCCAAATTTTGAACAAAACGCATATACAGATTCTACCTCAGGTCTGATGTCATCCATGCTTTTCATGACAATGACCATATCTTTTCCCAAAAGGCAGTTTATTTCATTGAATGCCTCCACCTCATAAGTACCTTGCTCACTTACAGTGATTTCACCCAAATTATCAAACATGTCTAAAGATTGCTTATTCCCATTTAATCCAGTGAAATACCAATTGATTCTATATACTTGATTGAGTTCAGCCTCTAAGGTTATGGTTACATTTTCATCGTCAGGACAGAATGGTGTTACTGTCAACCCTCCATTCAATTCAACAATAGGCTTAATGACTTCAAAAATTTTAGTATTTGGTTGAGGGCAAAACTCACTCCCTTTTGGTCTTACCTCCAAAGAGTACTCACCAAAGGATTGAGGCGTTAAAAATTCTTCCTGACCAACCAGATCACCTAATTCATTGTACCAAAAGACATCCACTTCTGAAAGGTCACTACCTACCACCATAGCTTGGAAAACCAAACCACCCTCACAATCCTGTTCATATAATTCAGGTTCAAAATTCACTGAACTACTTTTTTTTACTAAAATTGATTTTGTGACCGGACATAGCAAAATACCATGATTTAGAGAGGAGGAAGTGATGGTATATGTCCCATTTTGATCAAGCAATAGTGATTCTCCACTACCAAATACTAACTCGGACCCATCAGGTAACAACACTTGATATTTAAGTCCCAAAGGTGTTTCAGGATCTAGCTCAAAAAAATCACAAACCACAATTTCCTCTGGAACTTCAAATAAAGCCAATTCAGAAGTCTCTATAACTGTTACAAGCCTCCTTCCTATCTCACAATCAAGGTCATTATATATCACTGCTTCATATACTCCAGGGTTATCCACTTCAATCTGAAGTTGGTTTTCAAACGCTACTAATTTAAGAGCATTTCCATCTATATCAAAAAAGATCCACTCTATAGTTCCAATATTTTCTGATTCATTACTAATCTTAATTGCAGAAAAATTATCCCCACAGAGCGGCTCCGCTTCCACCAAGACATCCATTTTTAGGATCGGCTCATTAACTATAAATGATTTTGGAGGTTTTGGGCAAGACTCACTATTTCTTGGCTGTACTTCCAATTTAAATTCCCCGAAACTAGTTGGAAAAAGAAACAAATCATTTCCTACAATCTGATTTTTTTCATTATACCATTTGATGTCCACACGCCCTGGATCCGCTCCAAAAAGGTTGGCCTTATACTGCAGATTTCCAAAACAATCCCTTAAAACCAATTCGGGTTCAAACTGAACCGGTGTAGTAAGGAAAACTTCAAATGTTGATTCCTTTGGACAAAATGCCCTATCCAATTCAGCATCTAGACCAATTAAAGTGTAACTGCCTTCTCGATCCAAGACAAATGCTTCACCTGATTTTTTGACTTCAGTGGAATTATCGGGGTAGGTTAATGTGAAGATCAAATCTTCACTGGTATTGGGAATAAAATCAAAAGTCTCACAGACGGTAATTCTGTTCGGTGAAGTAAAAGAAACCTGACCTTTGCTTTGGATGGTAATCGGTGTAGGGTGTGGATTAACACAACCTTCTTCATTAAATACTTCTATGAAATAATTGCCGGAAGAAATTGAAAACTGAAATTCATTCCCGTTGATTGGTTCTCTAAAAATAAAAGGAACTGCCCTGCCAGTGCTATAAACAGAGAAACTCCTACCTGTTTTATCTTCAAGCATCTTTATTTTTACAATTCCTTCTACTCTTCCTGTATCATTGCAGGATTCGCCAATTACCTCATCTATCGAGAAATCAAGGTCAGATGGCAGGTTCTCCAATGGAACTATGGCAGTCCTTCCAGAAGTACAGCTGCTAACAGCACCTGATGCCCTATAAATCCCTGATTTCATACCCGGAATCCTTAATTCAACCCCATGTTTCAGGTCAAAATAACGAGTAAGGTTTCTATTGTCTTTACTCAATTGCACATAATCCAAATCTACATTTGGCAAAATGACCAATACTCCATCATCACTTTCACAACTTTCAGCTCCGCTTTCAAAATAAAATTGAAAACTTGGCGCAACTGTAACTGTCAAAGGGACAAAATCCTCCAATTTACAGAATTGGTTAATGCTGTTATCTACTTCAAAAATAATCTGATAGTCCCCTGGACCATCCAAGTTATTTCTCCGGAAAACCAAATTATTGCCTTCCCCCAAAAGCTTCTTATCATTAGATCCTTCTTTCTGAAAATACCAAACCCCAAAAACTCCCTGAGTGGCAGAAACGGTAATATCTGTTCCAGTATTACATACTTGCGAAGTACTGATATCAATCGAAAAATCCCTTGGTATATAAACATGCGTACTAAAACGCTGCTGACAGAATTCATTTACTTCCTGGAATAAAGTAAAAAAATCAACTGTGTACAAATCCGGTTTATCTACCACAATGCTATTTCCAGATCCAACAATACCACCACTACTATCTGACCATTCAATTTGGTAAGAATCAATATTACTTTCATTTGGGTTGATCAATGTAAGGGTCGCTGTACCATCTTCACAAAGTAAATAAGAGGGCTCCAATACTAAATCTGCACCTTGATTGACCTTGATTGATTTAGAACCCGAAAAAACTTCATTAATCCCTCTTCTGACTGTTAATTGAATTTCAAAGTCTCCCGGTTCTGAAAATGTATGGCTAAATGTTTGGAACCCTCCCTCTCTTTCAACAATGATACTGCCATCGGAACCAACAAGCCGCCAACGGAAAACATCTGTACTTCTGCCTCCACCAAAAAACTCACCTATGACACTGCCAAAATAAATACAAAGCTCATCAGGTCCTAAGATCAAAAAATCTTCACTTAAGTGGGCCGGATGACTAATTTCCAAAATGTTATCATCCCAATCTAATCCCGAAATAGAAAGAGAATTGTTCCATCTACTTAAGATTAAAGATAAAAAGACTAATATGAAAATCGACCTTTTCATGTTGATTTGGAAAGTGAACACTCACGAGATTAGATTCCAAATCTACGTTATAAAGACGATTGAAAAAAGTATTTTTAAATGTAAAATACATTTTTTTTTATTTGAAAAACATAAAAGTAGATAAATACTTGATTTTTAACCTAAACCATGTATTATTAACTTATTGCTGTTCAATAGAATATAGCAATAGATTTTAAAAAATAATTACCTGACAAATCTCCAGTTCCCTTTTGAATCTTCTCCTGCAAATTCATATTTTTTATCATTGAAGCCTTTCAGCAATTCAGGTTCATTGATTTTATTTTTTATGATATAGTTTACCATCATTCCTCTAGCCTGTTTTGCAAATAATCCGATGATCTGATATTTTCCATTTCTAAATTCCTGGAAAACCGGAGTGATTATTGAACTTTTCACTACTTTTTCATCAACTGCTTTAAAGTATTCAGTTGAAGCTAAATTAACAATTGGCTGACCAAGAGCTATTTCATTGATTGCTTTAGCAATTCTTTTCCCCCAAAACTCATAAAGATTTTTGCCCTTCCTATTTTTAAGTCTTATTCCCATTTCCAAACGATACGGCTGCAAAAGGTCAAGGGGTTTAAGCAAACCATAAAGGCCTGAAAGAATTCTTAAGTGATTTTGAGCAAAGTTAAATTCCTCCTCAGAAAATTCTTCTATCTCTATATGGGTATATACATCTCCTTTAAAGGCCAATAAAGCCTGTTTAGAATTTTGATGATCAAAAATTTTCTGGAAATCGCTATACCTTTTTTTGTTCAATTCAGCAAGGTTATCACTGATATCCATTAGATTTTTAAGATCTTCTACTGATTTCTTTTTCATGATTGAAACCAGTTCCATAGTCTCTTTTTGAAAATCAGGAAATGTATAAGAATTAAAATTTGTAGTACTCAAATCCAAGGTTTTTGCAGGCGATATAAGCGTAATCATAATTTAAGTTTTAATCTATCACCAAAATTGATTTGGTGACTTTACCAGTTACATTTTGTTTTCTACTTGTATAATTCACAATTACAGGATAAACACCCGTTGGTACTACTTGCCCATATACAATCCCATCCCAAGCACATACACCTACCTCTCCATTGATATTAGATCTTTCACAATAGAAAATAAGCTCTCCCCATCTATTGAAAATAAATACCTCTAAGTCATCGATGAAATCATTAGTATAAACTATAAATTGTTTGTTTGGATCACTTGGAACCATGCCATCTGGAAAGATGACCCTTAAACTACAATCCTCAACTACGGTGAAATTGATGATAAATTCACAACCTAGATTATCGGAAACAGTCAACTCATATACTCCGGGTAAAGTAGGAGTGAAAGTAGGAGACACAGACAATTCTTCTCCATTCAATACCCAAGAATAAATATCAAATGGGCCAGGATCCAACTGGATAACGACATCTTCAATGGCGCAAATAGTATAACTCGGAAGCAATACAGGTGGTTCAACAAAAGACTGGGTAATTTGGACTTGTTCTCTTGCAAGCTCACATCCGTAAACACTTGTAAGCACTACCTGATATATTCCATCTTCAAAAACTGTAACAGATTCCGAACCTTCAAAATCAGGCAAGAAAATTCGGTTATTTCCCTCCACTCTATACCAATCTATTTCGGTTACCAATGAGAAGTCTGCCTCTGCGGTAATAACTGTAAATGCATCTTCCGCACAGAATGGCAAGACTTGCAAAGCCAAATCCACATTGTCAATAAACTCCTCAACTTCAAATGGGATAGTTCTAGTCGGACATAGTCCACCACTCCTCGGTTGAACTTCGACAGAATAGATACCAAGTCCAGGAGGGAAAAACTGTTGATCCCTCCCTACAATTTGTCCTGTATCATCTCTCCAAAAGAAAATTGCATTGTTTGGATTAAAGTTGAATAATGCCACACTGTAAGAAACGCCCAAATCGCAATCTACCTCAGGTTCAGTCAATGAAAAATCAATTGGATCAGATATCCTTACCTGAACCAAGACAATCTCGCTTGGACAAAGAACACCGGTAGGATCAAATGCCTGGAAAGTATAGATTCCAGTAAACTCCAAAATAAAGGTTCCGTCCTGTTCCTGGACAATCGGATTACCATTAGGTCCAATTACCGTTAATTCAAGACCCTCAGAACCTTGGGGAGAATAGACGAATCTACCACAGGCGCTCAAATCAGTTGGCACCGAAAATGTCACTCTCTCAGCAATATCGATGATATATGAATTAGTATCAGTAACCGCACATCCCTGTTCATCCTCAAGTACCAGTAAATAAGATCCTCCTTCCAATGGGATATTTATAGAATTGGCATTGACAAACGTAGCTGAGAATTGTTGCCCGTCTTCTTCCCTGATCAATCTATAAGATCCTGATTGTGGCCCATCCGTAAATGTGATGGTCATATCGCCATTGTTGATTCCGATATCTGAACAGGTTTCAGGAGATAGGCTTATCTCATATTCTGAAATACCTAGCGGGGGGTTTAAATTTTGAACCACCACAGGTAAAATAAATTCGCAACCAAAATCACTGGTGGCCCTAACCGAATAAATCCCCGGTTCAAGATCAGTGAATACAGGTAAAACATCACCTGCAAATACATTCATAAAAGATTGACCCGTTTCCACAATGGATACAAGGTCCGCATCAGTCAGCATCGTAATTTCAAAACTACCGTTGGAAGCGATACAGTCATCTGCTTCAGTCAACACAACCGCTTCCATGGCAGGAAGTGGCCAAATCAACAATTCTAATATTTTTTCTACTAGACAACCCTCCAAAATTGGATCTTCGGTCACAAAAATAATTTCATAAATTCCTGGAGAAGGTAATGAACTCGGAATTAATTGAAGTTCATAAAACTCTCCTAGGGGAATTCGGTTGGTAGAACCCTGAACCTGATAAAACCAATCTCCTGATATCGGGGTATCAGGAGCAAATACAACCAAAGATTCATC
This sequence comes from Aquiflexum sp., assembly GCF_041751335.1. Lineage (GTDB taxonomy): Bacteria > Bacteroidota > Bacteroidia > Cytophagales > Cyclobacteriaceae > Aquiflexum. The sequence goes on along the minus strand of NZ_JBGSXS010000464.1, from coordinate 21,185 downwards.
ATAGCAAACTTCCTCTGCGGATTGGGTAAGCTCAAATTCAAAAGCAGGACCTACAAATACTGAAGCACTGGCAGGACAGGGATTGAAAAAATCCTCAGGGACACCTGCAGGTCTTCTATAAGAAACAGTGACGGTGAAGATACTTTCTTCATTGACAAAAATCGTATTTGAATCTTGATCCCCGAAAAGCTGACCCGCTGCATTCCTCCATTCAAAATCATACAACCCTTCTGCAGGATCATAGCCATCAATAGCTGTCAGACTGATTGGAGTTCCCAAACAAAGGGTTTCAGCTTGAGGCAAAGTCAATTCAGGTGGAGCAACTACCAAGATATCCAAAGTCAATTCAGCGTAAATCGGATCGCCGCAACGATCAACCCTGAGATCAACAGTATAATTACCTGGTCTGGTGAACACATGTTCAAGATTCTGAAAATCCTCTCCGGGCCCCCCAAAATTAGAAAGATCTGTAGTACCATCTTCATGGGTAATCGTCCAAAAATAACTGTCAATATCAGGTTCTCCTCCACCCTCAAACAAGGCTTCCGCACTGTCCGGATCCATACATAGTCTGTCGGGTCCTGCAAGTGCGGGATCTGGAATACTGCTTCCTGACTGTTGAACAAATGAAGGAAGACCGAGATTGGTTGTTCCTAAAAGTGTGGATGTTCCGTTTTCGGTATAGGTACTATTGTTACAATCCTGACCGGTATTAATGGATCCCAAAACATTTTGCCCAGGTCTGGCAACGTAAATCTGCCCATCCGGTCCAATCTGTAAAGCCCCAAATGGCCCTGATGAACTCAATACATTTCTTACAGAAGAATTCAAAATACATGCTTCTCTGGCAGCCCTGTTGCTGGCATTCTCAAAACAAGTTGCACATGCCAAAACATCATCATCATCGTTTTCAGGGGCTTTGATCAAGAATTCTTCTACTTTACCTCCTCCACCTCGATAGGAAACATAAACTCTGCTTCCGTCATTGGAAAATTCGAGTCCATAAATCTCTTCACCATTACAACCCAAATCCAGAAGGGCATATTCAGTCATCCGTCCAGTATTTTGATTAAAATCAAAAATCTCCAATCTGCTACAGCTTCCATCCTGTATGGTAACCGCCACCTGATTTCCATCAGGACTGAATTTCATCGTTCCAATACCTGTATTAAATCCATGATTGGAACCTACAGATGAAAATACAGGACTTCCAATACCAAAAGTTGATACCGGATATGCTCTAAAGGTATTGTTACCCAATTCGTGAAATAATACCCAGGTAGTATCCCCCGAAGCCAATGCAGCAGAATGCTCAGTACTGGGACTAAAAAGAAAATTATCTTTGGAAACCACATTTCCAACTCCGTTTGGATTTTCAACTTTAATGTCCACCACTGAGAATTTGACTTCATTGGTTCCATCGGAGGACTGTTGCGTAGTAAAAAGATAAAAAATAGTTTCATCCTGGGGAACAGGAACAGCAATGACACTTTGTGCTGACAGATTGCTTCCTCCGATATCTTCACCATTTTCCATCAAGTTCCCATTCAGGTCCCAAACAGACTCCCCATCTGTAAAGAATAGCACTTGCCCAGTTTCATCAGATATAGTAGTTGTACCCGCCGGAATATTTTGGTTGTGACCTACAGGTCTTGGGGTAGGTCCATTTGGATCATTGGGATCAGGATTGAAATCCAGCCCTGCACCATCGCCAAAATACCAAACATTGTTACTTTGATCATTTAAATCCCATATCCTTACCCTGATACTGCCATAGGCATAACATTCAGATCCCGGCTCTCTCACCAATACCCAGTAAAGACCTGGAAGATCAACACAATTGTCTTTATCTGACCTCCATTCCCTGATATTGGACCAGAAGTATTCGTAATTTCCGTCTTGACCTCCTTGGCCTCCTTGTCCACCTTGGCCGTCACCCTGTTGGACTTCCAATAAAGAACCAATGTCTACACATGGTCCTTCACAGACTGTGGTATCCTGTGCACTGAACTGCACCTGAAGGTCATTGGGTATTAATTCAATAACTTTGTTGACTGTCAAAGTAGACCCGTCCGCAAAAGTAACCGTTAAAGTGACATCAATACTTTCCTCAGCTGTAGCCTCTTCGGGAATAAGAAGGTGCTCTTGGGTAAAATCCATATCAATAGGATCCCCATCCTCATCAACTAAAGGAGGTGTAAAAGTCCATTCAAAACTGACAGGCCTGAAATTAGCAGGAGTAATTTCACTGGTCAATTGGATTGGGTTATTACCACAAGGTTGCTCGGGAGTCCAAGTGAAATCAACTGTTGGGTTGATATCTTGATTTGGTGCAAATTGAGGGAAAATCCTTCCACAAAAATCTGTGCCATCAAATGGATCTTCCTCCAATTCAAGCTCGTCAAACTCTTCTTCATCCGGATTTTCTACCCTTCCAACCAATTGTGGCCCGCCATCCACTTCCTCATATATATAATAGAGTTTCCCGTCAGGTCCTACTTTGACATCATAGATTTTAAATATATCATTTTCCAGAGGTATGATCTCAGGTTCAGCTTCCAGATCATCAGATGGTACTCTGAACAATTGATTTCCTCTTGAAAAATAGACAAAATCCCCATCAGGTGAAAAAGAAGCTCCTTCAATGGAATCAGCGCCTCCGGATTGGGTGATTTCGGACAAATTGCCAAAAGTGCCTGTCGCGGTATCAAAATCAACTACTTGAATATCTTGACCAGGATTTTCCGGAATCAACAAGATCTGTTGTGATGATTCATCAAAAATCATCGCTTTGGGTGTGAATGGAAGACCTGAACTGGAGGTTTCTATGAATTCACCCTCTATATCTCCCAATCTTCTGGAAATTAAATTACCTCCTTCAAAACTGATCAGATATGTAGGTGATTGGGGTGTTTTTACCACAAGTATCGCGCCTTCAGCATTGCTGATGGTTATATCCTTGGTGATCATTTCGCCCAAAGGCGGTTCATTGCCTGTTGCCTGACCAGGGGCATTCATATCCACTACTGAATATTGCAACTGCCCTGAAGGGCTTATATAAAACACATAGTAAAGCCTATCACCCTCAGGATCATAGTCCAACACCCCAATGGCCAATTCCTGTCTCCCATCAATATTTCCATCAATTCCGGGCGCCATTCCTTCGAGCGGCTGATTATTGGCATCATAGACAAGCACTCCGTTGGTATAGAAAATAATGTTGCCGGAAATAGGATCAATGGCGACTGCATTGTTATTTTGACCGACAATAGTACCTTGTGGCAAGTTCCTGACAATAGGGTCACCTCCTTTGCCAAAAGACAAATAATTGATTTCGCCAGTTGGGCACTCTCCAAATATCCATTCGTTGTTGTTGAATCCCTGTGAAAAAGAGTAGCTTGAATGCAGGAAAAAGCTTAGTAAAAACACTAACCTAAAAAATAAAATAAAACTTATGGAATTTATAAGGCTTTTCATAATTTACACGTTGCTTACTAAACAACAAATCCCCCTATACGTTTAGAAGCTGGGTCTTGATCACTAACATAACGAATAACTACTTGCAAAGGTCTTATTTACATCGTCTTTTTTTACTTCCTTTGATTCTGATCATTGGAACGGGTTTTTTGTCTGCTCAGGATCCGCAGTATAGCCAATATTATGCCGCACCTTTATACCTGAATCCTGCGTTTACCGGATCTGAACTGATGCCTCGGATTGGGGCTAATTACCGAAATCAGTGGCCCGGATTGGATGCGCAGTTTACGACTTTTTCTGCATATTTTGATACTTATCTAGATGACTATAACAGTGGAGTTGGATTTTTGGTCATGAATGATGTAGAAGGTGGGGCAAAATTAAGATCCTTTACAGCAGCAGGTTTATATTCCTATGAATTGCGGGTTGGCGAAAATGCCTATTTCAGACCCGGCTTTCAAGCTGCCTATATCAGAAGAGATATTGGATACTATGACAACCTGATTTTTGCTAATCAAATCGATTCGACTAACCCCTTTGGCGATCTTTTGCCAAGCACTGATCTTGCCGGTGCTGGGGAGCCTGTTAATTTATTATCACTTTCCTTTGGAGGTCTATTCTTTACAGACAAATTCTGGTTGGGAGCATCTGCGCACCATGTAAACGAACCCAATCAATCATTTATTGATGGAATAAGCAGACTTCCGACAAAATTTTCAATTCATACCGGTTATCGGATTGCTTTGGGTACCGGTAGTTATCGAAGAGACTTTACCCATCTGAGAAAGGAAAGATTCCTATTGCCCACTATAAATTACAAAAGACAGGGACCATTTGAACAATTGGACATCGGAGCTTATTTACATATGGAGCCCCTTAATCTGGGATTATGGTATCGGGGACTTCCTTATAAACCTGTCGAACAACAAAGCAATAGGGATGCAATTGTATTTATGGTGGGATTCAACCTTCCTACCGGTATGAGCATGGGTTATAGTTTCGATTATACTGTTTCCCAATTGGGCATACAAACAGGGGGGGCACACGAGGTAAGTATTTCTTTCCTTTTGGCAGACAGAAACCAATCAAAAACCAGAAAAAGAGATACATTGCTCCCTTGCCCTAAATTCTAATTGTAAATGGAGCCGATTTGGATTAAATACCTGATTTTAGGTATTCTTGGATTTGGTTTTTTTTTCGAAAAAACCATCAGTTATCTCAATATTAAAAGACCTGTTCCTGACATTCCAAAATCGTTGGAGGAATATATCAGCAGCCAAAAGTTAAATGAATCCAAATCCTACCAATGGGCCAATTTTAGATTTGGATTTCTGACCAGTACCGTTGCCTTTTTAGTCACTTTTGCGTTTATCTATTTTGGCTTTTTTGGTTGGTTGGACATCCTACTCAGGGGAGTCGTTTCACACCCCATTATTCTTTCTATCATTTATTTCGGAATAGTTTTCATTGGTTCAGACCTTCTCTCCATTCCTTTTGATTACTACCATACTTTTGTGATCGAGGAAAAATTTGGATTCAACAAATCCACAACAAAAACTTATTTTTTGGACAAATTGAAAGGTTATTTGCTTTCAATTGTAGTCGGAGGTGGGTTGCTAGGAGTATTGCTTTGGCTTATCCATCAAATGGGAAAAGATTTTTGGTGGCAATTTTGGCTAATTTCAGCTGGATTTATGATTATCGTCAACTTATTTTATACCGCATGGTTCCTACCCTTATTCAATAAACTGACACCTTTGGAAGATGGCGAGCTCAAACACATGATCGTCAACTACGCAAGGAAAGTCAATTTCCCTTTGAACAATATATTGGTGATGGACGGCAGCAAACGTTCTTCTAAAGCCAACGCATTTTTTTCAGGATTTGGAAAAAGAAAAAAAGTAGTCTTATATGACACTTTGATCGAGCAGCATACTCCTGATGAATTGGTCGCAGTACTTGCCCATGAAATAGGGCACTATAAAAAAAAACATATTGTCTGGGGAATGCTTGCCTCTGTACTACAGGTGGGTGCATTACTTTTTATTTTGGCACAATTCATACACAGTGAAAGCATGAGTCTTGCATTGGGAGGAAATCAAATGGCCATCCATTTAAATATAATCGGCTTTACGATACTTTTTTCACCCATTTCATCCATTTTAGGTATAGGCATGAATATATTAAGCCGGAAAAATGAATTTGAGGCGGATGCATTTGCTAAGGAAACTTATGATGGAAAACCTCTTGCTGAAGCACTGAAAACTCTTTCTGTGAACACCCTCAGTAATATCAACCCACATCCACTTTATGTTTTTGTCAATTACAGCCATCCACCGCTGCTTCAAAGGCTTGAACGATTGGAGTGATAATTACCAAAACTTTTACCAAAATTCCCTGAAATAATCTTGGATTACCTCCATTAGCAGTCAACTAGGTGGCAAATGGACAAATTTTTAAACTAACAGTGAATCTTATATATTTTTTGAAAATTCATGTAATGAAATGATTTCTTGGTTAATGTATATTTGATTTCAATTATTTATAATATAAACCCATTAAAACATGAGCCAGCAAAAAAATGAAAACCGCAATCCTCAAAATGAGGATAAAAAGAGAAACCAAGACGTGACTTCCAAATCCGGGAATTCTGACAAAGATCAGAACAAAAAAGATCAGAAAACGGGTGGCGACTCAAAAAATCAACGAGACACCAAGTCAGTTGGTTCTAAAAGATAGGAAGTCAATTTGATTTCCCAACCCTCCTTAATTCAAAGGAGGGTTTTTTTATCCTTTTGAAAAAAATCAAAATTTTTCTAAAAACCTATACCTACCTGTTAATTATAGTCCTATTTTAAAATCATCCGTGAATCATATATAATTTTTGAAATTTCATGTAATGCAATGATTCTTTGGGTCATGTAAATTTGATGTAAATAATTTAAAATATAAACCCAAGAAAACATGGACCAACACAAAAATGAAAACCGCAATCCACAGCATGAGGATAGGGGAAATCAGAAAACTAACCAAGAAAGTGGAAGAAATGACCTGAATCCAACTGACCGTGACGAAAGAGATACTGAGCGCGAATTTAATCTTGATGATGATAAAGAGAGGAATCTTGATGTGAATTTCCAATCCAATGATTCTGAAGACGATAGGGACACAGGAGATAATCAAAAGGAAAGAAAACTACCACCTCATGAGGATCCAAACATAAATGCTGATAATGAAAGCCGTCAGGAAAAATTCGGGACGATGAGAAATCAACCCAACAAAAGGTCCTTAGGGTCAGAGATATAAAAAGTCGCTATGAGTACCCAACCCTCCTCAAAATGTAGGAGGCTTTTTCCCTTAAATTTCCAAAATAAACATTAAAATATATCCTAACAACCAATTTTTAAAAACATAGATTGAGTGATAAGGCTTAGTGAAAGAATGTTGATGCTTTATCAGCACCATCCTTGTATCTGTAATTATATTTAGTAGATAAAACTGCTAGTTCAATCAATAGAAGAATAGGTAAGGAGGACATATACCGATTACCAATTCATTCTTGCCTAAAAACCATCAGTATAATCGCTGATGGTTTTTTTATATTTCACTTCCAAAACTCAAAAAAATTCAGGATTATATTCCCCTGTTTTCACAAATTCCCTTTATTCAATTCCTCCACAGCATGATTCGCGGCTCTGGCTGTGAATGCCATAAACATCAGTGTAGGGTTTTGAGTACTGGTGCTCGTAAAGCTCGCCCCATCTGTGACGAAAACATTTTTGCAGCTATGAAGCTGATTCCATTCATTCAACAAGGAGGTTTTTGGATCTTTGCCCATACGGACCCCGCCCATTTCATGTATATCAGATCCCGGTGCTGAATGGGAGTCTTCAACTTTGATATTGGTAAATCCTGCCTTCTCATACATTTCAGTTTGTTGTTGGATAAAATCAGCAGTCATTTTATCATCATTGTCAGTCCATTCTACCGAAAGGATGATTTTTGGAATCCCATATTTATCAGTTTGATCTGTGCTGAGACGCATGTGGTTGGATTCTATCGGCACAGTTTCTCCCTGCATCCATGCTGCCAAATGCCAGTTTCCATATTTTTGGTTCAGCAAATTATCCCTTAATTCATGTCCGATCATGCTGGTATCAGAACCTAGCCCCCTGCCGCCTGACATCCCTATGGAATATCCGCGAAGGAAATCTGTTTCCTGGTTGAATACATTTCGGAATCTTGGTACATAAGCATGACCTGCATGGCGGCCTGCGGTAACTTTGTCAAAAAATCCTTCAAATGTGGCACTTCCTTTTCCCCTGTAATTATGACAAGCAAGAAATTTCCCCATCAATCCATTGTCATTGCCAATGCCATTTGGAAAACGGGATGATTTAGAATTCAACAATATTGCATTGGAAGCAATTGTCGAGGCATTGACAAATATGATTTTGGCATAAAATTCAATGGAACTCTTACTCTCTCTGTCAATTATTCTTACACCTATTGCTCGCCCTTTGGACTCATCATAAATGATGGATTCGACTACAGCATCCGGTCTGATGGTTAGATTTCCCGTCTTTTCAGCCCAGGGAAGTGTAGATGCATTTGCTGAAAAATAGCCTCCATACACACACCCTCTATTACACATACCCTGATTTTGGCATTTGTACCTCCCTTGCGCTCTGTGGATTTCCTGTGGATCTGTAAGATGGGCACACCTGCCCTGAATCAGGTGGCGGGTTCCATAATTTTTCTTTAACTGTTCTTTATAATGATTTTCAATACAGCTCAATTCAAAACCTGGTTGAACGATGGAATCAGGAAGTTCGGCCAAGCCGTCTCTCCCTCCTGCGATTCCCGCAAAGGTCTCTACATAATCCAACCAAGGTTCTAAGTCTTTGTACCGAACAGGCCAATCCACAGCAAACCCATCTCTGGCCGGTCCTTCAAAATCATAGTCTGACCAACGCTGGGTTGCTCTTGCCCAAAGCAGAGATTTTCCCCCAACATGATACCCTCTAAACCAACGAAAAGGCTTTTCCTCTATAATTGGCTGTTCATCTTCAGCCATTGCCCAATGGAGTGTCTCTTCCCTTGCCCATCTCCCCGCTCCAACTCCGGACCGTTTTTCAATTGGAACTGCTCCTCTGAATTTAAACTCCCATGGGGCCATGGAAGCAGTTGGATAATCTTCAACATGCCTTACCATCCTTCCCCTTTCAAGTACCAAAGTCTTTAGTCCTTTTTCACAAAGCTCCTTAGCAGCCCAGCCACCACTTGCACCAGAACCGATTACAATGGCATCATAGGTGCGTTTTTCTTTTGAATCTTCTAACATGATTGTTTTGGGTTAGGCTTGGGTTGTTAAATCCACACATCCGTTGTAATATCCGGGGGCAACCTGATAACCTCTATAATCTGCCATCACTTCTTTGACAGTAGTGAAACCTGTGATGGTTTGCGATTTCATTAGGTCAAAAAACTGCTTTTCAGCTTCATTTTCCGACTCTGACATTGACAAAAGCAATTTTTCTCTTTCTTCCTGTGTCGCTTTACTAAATGTTTTCCCCAATTCTTTCTTAGATTTTTCCGATAATCTTGCCAACTGTAACTTGATCATATCCTGTATCTCTTTTTCATAGCAATGTTCAAAAAGCCTCATTAAGTATTTATCAGTACCGGTACTAAGTGCCCCAATCGGTATGGGATTGGGCATTGGCACTTTTGGCGGAAGGCCAACAGGAATTATTGTATCAGCAATAGCAGAGATCAGTTCCTCTTCCTTAATGGTAAAAAAACCTTTGTGGGTCAATTGATCTACCAGTTGCCATTTCCAATCCACCAGTACCAGTCCTGCAATTCCAGCGGCGGTACCACCGAGAATTTTGAGTGATTTCCTTCTGTCCATAAGTGTTATTTTGAAATGCAGTAATCCTGAAATATAGGGCATTGCCTTTAAAATATCATATCCTAAAACTTAAAATCTATCAATGGGAAATGGAGAGGATATATGGGGAAAGGAGGACTGTGAAAATGCAATTGTTGAATTTAATATAATTCGCTTTTAGAAATTATTAGAGAGATTGAAATAAGGTAGCTTATAACAATTTGACTAAACAAAACGATTATATTTAAATTCACCTATAAAAAATTGAGTAAATGGATTTTAATCTCGATTGGCTCCTAGGTACTGATTATACCCAACCTGTAAATTTTCTAATCATTGCCTTCATCTTATTGTCAGGTATTTTCCTAAGATATATAATTTTGGGGTTAGTCTATCATGAGTTGGTTTACAAAAAATTGGGGGACTCTCAACCTTATCGAAGACTACATCAACAGATCAAAATCCCTCAGGTAAAAAAGGAGATTTGGTATTCTTTTTTGGGGGCGATAATATTTGCAGTGTCCGGTACAATATTGCTGATTTGCTGGCAACAGGGATACAACAAACTGTATACAAAAATTGTTGTTTGGGATATGCTGTGGATACCATGTAGCTTTTGTATTGCGCTTTTCATTCATGAAACTTATTATTACTGGCTCCATCGGTGGATGCATCGCCCAAATATACTCCGGCAATTTCATCACGTTCACCACAGTAGTCTTTTTACAAGTTCCTTTACCTCATTTTCTTTTCATCCTATAGAGGCATTGTTTCAAGCCGTTTTTTTGCCATTTTTGGTACTCATGCTTCCCATGCATTTTTCAGTTTTATTGGCCTTGATAGTGACAATGTCCATTACCGCTGTGATCAATCATGCTGGAGTAGAAGTTTACTCCAGTGCAGCCATCAAGTCCCCAATTGGAAGATGGGTGGTAGGTGCTACACATCACGATATGCATCATTTGAAATATAAATGTAATTTTGCCCTGTATTTTACTTTTTGGGATGTATGGATGCAAACAGAGGACGATGGATTTGAAAAGCGGTTTTTAGAGCATACTTCAAAAAAAAACTTTGAAAAAGTTAGGTCAAATCCCTGAAACTTGTAACAATATCGATTTTTTTATACTCTCCATTTGCATTCGGAATGGAAGTTTATAATCAGAAAAACAGATTTTAAAATCAAAATTTTGTTTATGGGCATAATAACATAAATTAGGTATTTATTTAAACATAATAAAAAACTCATGGCTCTACCAAACGTCAAATCGCAAAAAGATTTTTTATACAAAAGAAAAGGACCATGGCCTCAACCACAACCTTCCCATCCATTTGGTTTTGCCCCAGGCGTCGTCCACATCCCCAAAGATGAAGTTAGAAAATGGAATTGGACTATAGGTATTCACTACAAAATCACACTTTTAACTTTTTGGCCTAAATCTATGGCTTATGCTTTTAAAAACCGGGCATTAAGGCCTGTGACAGATGATGATTTTGAAAGGTTACTGACACACTCTTCCTTCAGTAAATTTCTTTCCAATGAACTCAATGAAAAAGAGAAATATCCCCACAACGAAAAACTGACCATATTCAAGAAATTTCTGGAAGCCGAACCAAATGAGCAGTTCTTTGTAGCCGATTACAGCTTGTTAGAGCATTGCTTATCTTATCCAGGGATTTACACAGCGCCGACGATCTCCTTGTTTAAAGGTGAGTTAGTGAATGGGCAAAGAAAAGTTATTGCCATTTATTTTCCCGATAATAATTTAATGCTTACCCCTAAAGACAGCAATGCTTGGGAGCTCGCAAAATACTTTGTTCTTCAAGGGGCTGCTGTACGCATTTCTTCTTCCGCCCATGCCAACCTGCATTTTCCATATGACAGTATCAATGCCATTTCAAAATCTGCTCTACCCAAAGATTCTGTGTTGCTTAGGTTGCTGAAGCCCCATCTCGACCTAACGCTGGAATTGAACTACTCTGTGCTCAATTCGCCTACATCACCGGTTGTCAACAACCAAATGATGCCTTTTGCTGCATTCCCTGCCCCGGAAGGTGGATTGGCTGGCATGTTCCTTTACGGGTATAATGGTATGGAGGGTAATCCTTCCTACCCAAAATACGAATTCCAAATTGTTCCAAACACATTTCATTCTGACTACGGCACATTCTTAATGGCTTACTATAATACCATTTTTAATTTTGTCCATAAAGTGGTCGAACAGATTCCCGAAGATGAATATACAGATATCAAAGTCTGGGCAGACTATGTCAAAACATGGGTTCCCAATTTCCCTTCCGGTGACGAATTTTTCTATTTGGATAATAACGGAAAAGCCAAATATAAGAAACATGACAAAGAAGAGGAAGAATCACTTTTAGCTAAAGTAATTGCCAATATTATTTGGGATTTATCTGTAGGACATGCCGCTGACCATTATGATTATAGTCTTATAGACATCAATAAAGCACCCTTACGTTTAAGGGTGCCACCACCGCATTCCAATGAAATTCCTTCATTTGACAGAAAAAAGATCATTGATTGGATTGATATATTCAAGCACCATTTTGAAAGAAAGATGTTCTTTGCTCCAAGGAATGTCACCCTATTGCAAGACACTAAATATGACTTCAACAAACCTTCAGAACAGATACTAAGAGAATTAAATGTATACTTCCTCGAAGATCTGAAAAAAACAGAAAAAGAATTAACAGTTTATAATTATATCCCGCTTGACCAGATTTCAAGAAGCATTCAGTATTAAAATTACTATATGATAACTTTTCCAGGTTTTTCCATTTTAGAGGTAATCCATAAAAGTGGCAATAAAATTTTATGCAGAGCAAAAAAAAACCTAGATAACTCGACTGTAATTTTAAAAATTATTCCGAATGAGTTTTTTAATCCAGTAGACATCTCCAAAATGGAAAGGGAGCTTGAGATTTCTTCTAAAATTGAATCTGAAGGAGTGATCAATATGCTCGAAATAGTTGATACCGATCAGGGGTTGGCTATTGTTATGGAGAATTTTGAGGGCATCCTATTGAGTGATTACCTTAAATTCAAACAGGGTTCTTTTGAAAAAAAACTAGACATTAGCATACAACTTGCCCATTTGGTAGAAATACTTCACAGAAACAATGTCATCCATAAAAACATCAATCCGGACAATTTCCTGTATAACCCAGAAACTGGAAAGATCAAACTGTATGAATTCAGTATTTCTATTCTGGTCAGAAAGGAGATTGTAGAAATCATAAACCACAGAGAAATAGAAGGGTCTCTGGAATATATTTCTCCAGAACAAACTGGGCGTACAAGCAGGATGATTGATTTCAAGACGGATTTTTACTCTTTGGGAGTCTTGTTCTATCGCATATTTTCAGGAAGATTACCTTTCGATAGCGAAGACCCTGGAGAGCTTGTCCATGCCCATATAGCAAAAAAACCTGAGGACCCTAGTTCAATTAAATCTTCGATCCCTTCAGTCTTGGGTAAAATCATCTTAAAACTGCTCGAAAAAGCCCCGGAACAAAGATACAATTCTGCTAAGGGCCTTATTTGGGACTTAGAAAATTGCCGGTATTTACATTTTGAAAAGGGGAATGTAGCCGAATTCGATATTGCACAACATGACCGATCAGATCAATTTTACATTCCCCAAAAATTGTATGGCAGGGAAAAAGAAATTTCTGAATTATTGGCAGCCTTTGAAAAGTCTATTCGAGGTGATGCGTCATTCGTCCTAATTGGAGGCTACTCGGGAATAGGGAAATCCGCATTGGTCAATGAAATCTATCAAAATGTAGTGTCTTCAGGTAGTTTTTTTGCCATAGGAAAATTTGACCAATTTCAAAAAAACATACCATACAGCGCTGGAATAAATGCTTTTAGAGGCTTGGTCATGCAACTTCTGGCTGAACCGAATGAAATCGTTGAAAGCTGGAAAGAAAAAATCCTTCATGTCCTAGGGGCAAATGCACAACTGATCATTGACATCATCCCGGAAGTAGGATTAATCGTTGGCAAACAACCTGCTCTCATTCCTCTTCCACCAACAGAAGCCATCAATAGGGTCAATCTTGCCTTTGTTTCCTTTATTCAATTGTTTGCCAAACCAGAACATCCTTTGGTAATCTTCTTGGATGACCTTCAGTGGGCTGACCTCCCCACATTGAAACTGATCAATTTGGTGCTCAATGATCTGGAAACATCCCATTTTCTACTTATTGGCACCTTTCGGGAAAACGAGGTGGATGCCGCCCATCCCTTAAAACAATTGGTCAATTCCTTAAAAGACAATCAATACCCTATTGAAGAAATGATTCTTCAGCCATTAAAAAAGGAAAATATTCGGGAATTGCTGACTGATATCTTTGGTCCTGATTCCCCAAAACTTAATGCTCTTTCAGAACTGATACTGACAAAGACAGGAGGCAACCCTTTTTTCACCAATGAATTTTTAAAATCCCTTTATCAGGAAAAGCTCATCAGGTTTGACCACGAAAGCCTATCATGGGATTGGGACATCAAAAAAATCGTCGATGAGGATATCACTGACAATGTGGTTGAATTGATGATCGGGAAAATTAAAAAATTAAATCCCAGTACCCAAGACTTGTGTAAGTATGCCTCCTGTATTGGGAATAGCTTTGATTTAATGACCCTCTCAAACATCTACAAAAAATCACTAGAGGACACAGAGAAATCACTTTGGCCAGCCATGGAAGAAGGCTTGATATTGGGATTGGGAAAAACTTCCAATTTTCAGGAAAAATTAAAATTGCTAGATAAATCTAAAAATATCCAGTACAGATTCCTACATGATAGGGTTCAACAAGCGGCTTATGCCATGGTCGAGGAAAAGGAGAAAGAATCCCTGCATCTGCATATTGGAAGAATTCTTTTGGATAGTTTTAGTGAGGATAAAATTTCAGAAAATATTTTTGACATCGTCAACCAACTTAATTCCGGTGCTAGGCTAATAGATAGCGAAGAAGAAAAAATTAAGGTTGTTGGCTTGAACCTTATTGCCGGAAAAAAAGCAAAATCATCAGCGGCTTATGAACCTGCACATAACTATCTCTCAGCTGGTATCAGGATTTTACCTTCTGATTCTTGGAAAACAAATACTGCCTTGGCATTGGAACTGCATAACGAATGCGGTGAGTCCGCCTATCTCAGTGGAAATATTGATGATATGGAAAGAATCACCAATGCAATATTCCAAAACATCCAAAATCCGAAGGACCTAATCAAAGCCAATATCATCAAAATCAAGGCTTTTGTATCACTTACTAAAAACGAAGAAGCTTTTGACACCGGCATAGCATGTCTCAAAGGTCTGGGGTTAAATTTTCCTGAAAAACCCAATCAACTGCATATTATTTTTAGCCTACTTGCCACCAAATTCAATCTCCACAACAAGACAAAAGAACAACTGCTTTCTTTAATGGAGATGAATGATGAAAAACAATCCAATATCATGGAGATATTGTCTGAAATAGCTCAACCGTCCTATTTTGCAAAAAAAAATTTCTTCCCTCTCATCGTCTTCAAACAGATTAACCTTTCCATCAAACATGGAAACCACCACCATACGGCTTTTGCTTATTCCACCTATGGCATTGTCATGTGTGGTAGTACTTTCGAATTTGAGGAAGGTTTAAAATACGGTGAACTTGCCGTCAGCCTCAATGAAAAATTCGGTTCTAAGGCACTTTTTTCCAAAATCCATTTTATCAATGGCAATTTTATAAGGAACTGGAAATTTCATTTTAGTCAAAACCTTCCTGAAATTTTGGAAAGTTATCATAAGGGGAAAGAAACAGGTGATTTTCTGTTCGCTTCTTATGCCGCTTTTAATTATTGTGTGATAAAATTTTTCATGGACATCCCCTTGTCGAAACTAAATGAGGAAATGGAAGATTTTGCTTCAAGTCTGAAAAAAATCAAACAAGATTTAGGACTTAGATGGCTCAATACCTTCAGGGAAACCGCTGAGATTTTGACAGGAGCAAAATTACACACGCAGATAAAAGGAAAATATTACAATGAGGAAATAGAAAAAAAACACCAAGAAGATACTTTTGACTTCACCGGGTTGTTTGTTTACACCACCAATAAGGTTTTATTGGAATTCTTAAACGGTAATCCTAAAAATGTGATCCGTCAAGCAGAAAATGGATTCAAAATCGTCGAAAATGTATTAGCGTGGCCACACATTCCTTTCGTACAATGTCTTTATGCCATTTCTTTACTCCAAGATACTCCTAATCAGGGCAGCATCAAAAGTGCTATTTCAATTTTTAAGGCGAAACAGATAATCTCTAAGATTAAAAAAGCTGCCAAAAGCTCACCTGAAAATTTCAGTAACAAACTTCATTTAGTTAAGGCAGAACTATACGCCATAAGGAAAAATAAAAATAAGGCATTAAAAGAATACGAATTGGCAATTCAACAGGCTAAGGAATCCAATCTTACTTTGGAACGTGCCATTGCAAATGAGTTATGTGGGATTTTTTCCTTATCTATTGGAGATGATGAAAACGGTTTCAAATTTTTATTGGAAGCTAGGAGAGTATTTCAAAAATGGGGCGCCACAAGTAAGGTGGATCAAATGGATCTCAAATATGGCATTAAAGCTAAAAAGGGGATTAATGAATTTAAAAGTGAAGGTGTTTTACCAGAGTATTCATTTAAGCAGACTGTCTCAGAACTTGACATGAATTCCTTGATGAAAGCATCCTTGGCCATTTCAGGAGAAATTCTACTTGAGAACTTAGTCGAAAAACTCATGGGAGTGGTGGTTGAAAATGCAGGGGCCCAAAATGGATACCTGATCATTCAAACCAATCAAGAGTGGTTTATTGAAGGACTCTTATCGATTATGCCTGGATTTGAAAAACCGGAAACCAAAATCCCGCTTAAAAGAAACTCTTTTGTTCCTGAATCTGTGGTTCAATTTGTAATCAGGACACAGGAGGATTTGGTTCTTGAAAACATCCAACAAGACATCAGGTTTAAAAATGATCCCGTTTTCAATCAAAATAAAACTGTATCTGTATTATGCCTTCCTGTATTCAATCAAGGAAGGCTGACTGCTATTCTTTATTTGGACAATTCCCTTCATCCGGGGGTTTTTACAGAAGACCGGGTAAAATTCTTAAAACTGCTTTCGGGACAAATTGCTATTTCTTTGGAAAATGCACTTTTGTACAAAAACCTTGAACAAAAAGTAATGGAAAGAACCGAAGAGCTTGAAAAACAAAAAGATGAGCTCGAACATGAAAAATTGAAATCGGAAAGTTTGTTACTAAACATCCTTCCAAAAGAAACCGCCGATGAATTAAAAATTAATGGCACCTCTATTCCTAAATATTACCAGAATATCACTGTCATGTTTACGGACTTTGTAAATTTTACTCAAGCCAGCGAAAACCTGGATGCTGTGGAATTGGTCAAAGAGATCAATTACTATTACAGTGTCTTTGACGAAATCATGACCAAGCATCAAGTAGAAAAGATAAAAACAATAGGTGACAGTTACATGGCAGCTTCCGGAATGCCCATGGAAAAATCATCTCATGCAATAGATGCTGTAAATGCAGCCCTAGATATTTGCCGATTCGTTTCTCTGGAAAAAGAAGAAAGAATTTCCCAAAACAGACCATTTTTTGAAATCAGAATTGGATTACACAGTGGCCCGGTTGTGGCTGGAATCGTAGGGACAAAAAAATTCGTCTATGATATTTGGGGAGACACAGTCAATGTTGCCTCCAGAATGGAGAGTCATGGAGAACCAGATAAAGTAAACATCAGCGGAGTAACCTATAAATTAGTGAAAGAAAACTTTGAAGTTCATTTCCGAGGCAAGATTGAGGTTAAAAATAAAGGAATGATCGATATGTATTACGTGTCAAATAACTGAAGATTTTAATTTGGAAGGAAAAATCATTTGACTGTAAAATGAAAAAATCCAGAGGATATCTGGATTTTTTCATTTTTATCAAGTTTTGTCAGGTCGTGAAAATCAAAGCCTTTTAATCCTGATATTTCTGAACCAAACCTCATCTCCATGGTCCTGAAGGGCGATTTTACCTTTTTTGTATTTCCCAAAACCAGGCATGTCTTTGAATTTGGAATTGGCGACCATTTCGTCCCATTCAGGAGTCCACATCGTGGTAGAAACCACCATCACACCATTCAAATACAATTCCAGGTTACCATCTTTGGCAATGATTTCAGCCAGATTCCATTCCCCAACTGCTTTGACTGTTTCTTCACTGGATTCAATCAGGTCATAAAGGTCACCGGCACGATGGGTAGTGATTTTAGCATCAGGATGGCCATCATTGTCCAACACCTGCATTTCAAGACCTGACATAAATGAGTAAGGATATTCTCCTGAATCGCTTACAAAGAAAATAATGCCTGAATTACCATTTTCGGAGATTTTCCATTCCACTTGTAAATGATAATTGTCAAACTCCTCATCGGTAACGATGTCTCCTGCATCTCCTTCCTGCCAAGAATCTTTGTTTTTGGCATCAAGGTAAATGGCTCCATCCTGAACTTTCCATGCATTTCCAACATCTCCACCTCCATATTTGGACCAACCTTCAAATGTTTGTCCATCAAAAAGGCTTTCCCAATCATTCTCCTCCACAACTGTTTCTGTTACTTCATGCACTTGCTTGTCCCCTCCTCCACAGGCAAAGACTATAAAAGCCAATGGCAAAAATATAGATGCTGATTTATTATGCTGCATTATTTCAAAATCAATACATATTTAACTATCGTTTCTACATCCTCTTTACTTACTTGAGGATGTGCTGGCATGGGCACTTCTCCCCACACACCCACATTGCCATTAATTACATGTGAAGTCAGCAATGCTACGTTTTCAGCATTGTTTTCATATTTGGCTGCCACATCCGCATAAGAAGGCCCTACGATTTTTCTCTGAATCATATGACAGGCAGTACATCCTGCTTCTTTTGCTTTAGCCGAACCAGCTACAAAAACAGGATCGTCTTTATATTTCTCTTCCAAGCTTACAGGAGCTGCTGCGGGAGGAGGAGTTGATGTAGTTGTTTCGGTGGAAGAACTTGAACCTCCCCCTCCACAAGAATAGGCCAAAGCAGAAATAGCAATGACGCCAATAGATAATGATTTAATTAGTTTCATAATTGATATAAAGGTTAATTGTATTTTAAATGCCTAATATTTTCTTATTGAATGCCTCATTTGCCCCTGTACCGGCAAAATCATCAAAAGCTTTCTCAGTTACTCTAATAATATGGTCCGAAATAAATGGGGCACCTTCAATTGCACCTTGTTCGGGATGTTTGATAGCACACTCCCATTCCAAAACAGCCCAACCATCATAATCATATTGGGAAAGTTTGCTAAAGATACTACTAAAATCTACTTGTCCATCTCCCAAAGAACGGAATCTTCCTGCACGGTCCAACCAGCTCTGGAAGCCACCATAAACTCCCTGTTTTCCTGTTGGATTAAATTCGGCATCCTTCACATGGAACATTTTGATCCTTTCATGATAAAAATCTATGAATTGTAAGTAATCCAGACATTGCAAGACGAAGTGACTTGGATCATATAGGATATTTGCCCGCTTGTGGTTATTGACTTTTTCCAAAAACATCTCAAAGGTAATCCCGTCATGCAGGTCTTCTCCTGGATGAAGCTCATAGCAGACATCAATTCCATATTCATCGAAGGTGTCCAAAATTGGTGTCCAACGTTTTGCAAGTTCTGTAAAACCTGTCTCCACCAAACCAGCCGGTCGCTGAGGCCAAGGATATACAGTATGCCACATCAGAGCTCCTGAAAAAGTTGCATGAGCTGTTAAACCTAAATTTGATGAAGCTTTTGCAGCATATTTCAATTGCTGAGTTGCCCACTCGGTTTTTCCTTTGATGTTTCCCGCAAGATTGGATGGAGCAAAGCCATCAAATAACTCATTATAAGCTGGATGGACTGCCACCAATTGTCCTTGGAGATGAGTGGACAACTCGGTGATTTCCATCCCTGCATCATTCACTATACCTTTGATTTCATCTGCGTAAGTTTTGCTCTCCGCGGCTTTTTGTAAATCTATCATTCTTCCATCCCAAGACGGAATCTGTACGCCTTTGTAGCCTACGATGGACATCCATTCACAAATACTTTTTAAATTATTGAAAGGCGCTACATCATCAGCAAATTGTGCCAGAAATATCGCCGGTCCTTTTATGGTTTTCATAGGTTTATTATAATTTTTGATTGAAAGATTTTAAAATTGAAAGATTACAGTTTATAAGATTGGAAAGATTTCTCCTGATTTTTCCTCACGCTTCTAGGCTCTTGTTTCTCGGTTCTAGCCTCTCACTTCTAGATTCTTGGCTCTTGGTTCTCGCTTATCGCTTCTTGGCTCTTGTCTCTTGTCTCTCGCTTCTCAATATTCCACCTTAAATGGTGTCCATTTCATCTCAGAAGCTGAGCTTTTCAATACATTTTCAATAAAAGCCATTCCTCTAATGCCGTCTTCTGCTCCAGGGAAATCCCACCATTCAGCCTTTGGTTCCTCTCCATTTTTAAGTGCGTTTATACACCTGGCAAAGTTCCTGTAAATATTAGCGAATGCCTCAATATAGCCTTCTGGGTGGCCTGCTGGTGTTCTGATATTTTCATTGGCCAAAGACCCAAGATAACCTGTCCCCGCTCTATAGATTTCGTCCGGTTTATCGGGCCATCTTAACCTTAGCGTATTGTTATCTTCCTGCTGCCATTCCAGACCTGCTTTATCTCCAAAAACCCGAATTTTGAGGTTATTCTCACATCCTGCATCAATCTGGGAAGCAGTCAAAATTCCAGATGCATTATTTTCAAATCTCATTAATACAGCGCCATCATCATCAATCGGTCTTCCTCCTACTTTGATATCCAGGTCAGCACAGATTTTCGCTACTTTGATCCCTGCAACATATTCCACCAAGTTAAATGCATGCGTCCCAATGTCACCAAAACAGCCTGCTTTTCCATTCCTTTCCGGGTCGGTTCTCCACTCTGCCTGTTTGTTTTCATATTCCAAAAGCTTGTGAAGCCATCCTTGGGGATATTCCACGTATACTTTCCTCACTTCACCTATCACCCCGTCCGCGATCATCTGCTTCATTTGCTTGATCATGGGATAACCTGTGTAGGTATGGGTCAAACAAAACAGTTTATCGCTTTTTTTGATAATCTTATACAGTTCCTTAGCCTCTTCATAATTCAACGTCATCGGCTTATCCAAAACCACATGAAATCCATTTTCCAAAGCTTTTTTTGTAGGATCGAAATGGACATTGTTGGGCGTTACGATACTGATGATGTCAATTCTTTCTGATGCGGGCAATGCAAGTTCTTTAGCGATCATCTCATCATAAGATTTGTAAACCCTAGATGGATCAAGCATCAAATCCTCGCCAGCCTGTTTTGATTTTTCTGGATTGCTGCTAAAAGCCCCTGCGGTCATTTCTATCAGTCCGTCCATCAATGCAGCGTTGCGGTGGATCGCACCTATAAAAGCTCCCGGTCCGCCTCCGACCATTCCCATTTTCAGTTTTTTCTGAGTTGCCATTGGTTTTTAGGTAAATTGGTTTTAAAGTTGATTATTTTGGTTTAATTTTCCTGAAAGATAATTTATCCTCCTTATTCCCATAAATACGAAATGAAATAAATGATCAATTGCAGTAAGATGTTATGAATGGTTAAGAACTCAATTTCATATTACCTTATTTGTACATCCGATTCACAAAAATTAAAATT
>NZ_JBGSXS010000463.1:0-18565 GCF_041751335.1 Aquiflexum sp. | reverse complement strand
CTGCTTAAAAAAAGGGCCTAAAGCAGCCCTTCATCCGAAAAGGAAAAATATCCTTCTTGGGTTACAATAATGTGATCTAGTAAAGGAAGGTCCAGAATTTCTCCTGCTTCTTTGACTTTTTGGGTCAGCAATTTGTCCTGTTTTGAAGGTGTCAGATTTCCCGAAGAATGGTTGTGGCTGATAATGATTCCGGAAGCATTACTCTTCATGGCAGTGAACATGATCAGTTTCACATCCACTGTAACACCTGCCACACTTCCTGTTCCCAACAGCAGTACACCGATTACTCTGTTTGCTTTGTTCAAAACCATGACCTTGAATTGCTCCAAAAATTCTATTTTGTCCTTGTCCCATCCTTCAATCAAAACACTGTAAGCCTGTCTTGAGCAAGCAATTTTTGGACATTGGGAAAGGCTGACTTTGGACCGATTTGACAGTTCGATTTCGGAATCCTGAGATAAGGAATTGATGTTTGAAGTTTCCATAACATTTCATGTTTTAATGAGAAATTGATTATGGTACCATCCCATGATGTGGGCAATCGAGACCCCCAAATAGGTGTAGCTACTAAACCTCCCAATCAAAAGGAATTTAATATTCGTTACGATGAGTTATGACACCAACTACCTTATGGGAGACATTGTTTTTTTTTGACCATCAGCGGTCAGTATTGTTCGGTGATCATGATTTAAATCCGGATATCCGGTTTCAATTAGGATTGAAGGGGGTTTTTGATTGGCATAGAAATAGAATATCAGATGAAAAGGTGAATAAAGTTTTTATTTTAAAAAATTTAAACTGAGAGTCTTGTATTCTGTAAAAAAGTGCGGTTTTCAGAAGATTCCCGAAAATAAAAAAATTCTAATCATGGAGTATCTATTTGCAATAGGCTAAACTCCACTTTATCAAAAAATACAAAATTAAAACAGGTCTAGTCACCTATCTTGACACCATCAAAACAAAAATATGACAATGCTATTTTCAACGATTAACTTCTTTTTTTTGACTTGTTTTTACCTAATTTACAGACAAGTCCAGCATTTGAAGCCTTCAAGAAAATTCAGAATGAAAGATGGAGCATAATTGATTTATTATAAGGAAAGCAATGAAAAAGTTATTATTTTTTTTGTCCATTATCTTGACCACAGCCCAGACTTCTTTGGCGCAATATGAAAATACAAATGAAAATCGTGTAAATGATATTTCTGACTACTTAAAGTCATTTATCCATGCAGATAAGAACAAAATAGCTTTAAGCAACGTCAAGATCATTGATGGTACTGGAGGACCGGTTAAAAATTCCCAAACTATTTTGATTGTAAATGATAAAATTGAAAAGGTTGGGGATGTATCAACTGTCGCCATCCCAGAAGATTTTTTTGTTATTGATTTATTTGGGCGTATAGTTATTCCAGGAATTGTCGGTACCCATAATCATATGCGATTGCCACAGGGGGCAATGCTTTATACTTCACCAAAACTTTATCTCGCAGCAGGTGTAACCACTATTCAAACTTGTGGGACTGGCAACCCAAAAGAAGAAATCGAAATTGCCAAAGCAATTAAAAAAGGTTTACAGCCAGGGCCTGATATTATAAATTCCGGTCCATACATTACGGGACCTGCCGGAAAAGGGAATTTTATCCGATTTTATAATGAAGAAAAACTACGTGATACTATTCGATACTGGGCTGAAAATGGGGCGAAATGGTTTAAAGTTTACCTTCATACCCGACCAAAAGATTTGGAGATAGTTATCAATGAAGCACATAAATATGGTGCTAAGGTCACTGGGCATTTATGTGCTACAACTTTTGAGGAAGCAGCACTCTTGGGTATTGATGCGATTGAACATGGCTTTATTCATAGTTATGATTATGCAGAAGGCAAAGAAATTGATCTTTGTTCAGGCAGTATAGATTTCAGATCGGAATTGGATATTGATGGAGAAGAAGTAAGGAGAATCCACCAACTCTTGATAGATCGAAATGTTGCTATCTCTTCCACACTTTCGATTTTTGAAGCACAGGCAAGAGGTATAGCAGAACCTCGCGACCTTGAGTCCCTTTCTCCATACCATATTGGTCTGTATGAAGAAAGACGAGCTAGAATGAAAGAAGAAGGAGACAATTGGTACTTTAAAGAAAAATGGCTGAGTCAAGCCATGGCATATGAATTGGCATTCTTTAGATTAGGTGGCTTGTTAACAGCTGGCCCTGATCCAGGTTTACATAATTTACCTGGCTACGGAGACCAGAAGAATTATGAACTGTTTATCGAGGCAGGCTTTAAACCCGAAGAAGCCATTCAGGTAATGACTTCAAATGGAGCAAAACTTTTAGATTTAAACAATAGAGGTATAATTCAAGAAAACTTTATTGCTAATATGGTCATTCTCAATGCTGATCTTGAAAGTGATCCAAAGGGAATACAGGAAGTTGAATGGGTCCTAAAGGATGGGAAAGTTTATGATCCTGTAAAGCTTACAGAATCAATACTAGGGCATGTAGGTTCAGGATCAGATGAGAATATGAGTTATTTTGGACTTAAGCCACCGACAACGGTACCAGAGAAATTTGCACCTCATTTAATTTCTAAACCTGAACGACATGAATTTGGATCTGTCTTTTCCAAGGATGGTAAAGAGTTCTTTTTTGGTGTTGATACTGATGGAATAGCAGAAGTATGGGTTTCAAAATTATTAAATGGGGTTTGGACGGAAGCTGAAGTTCTTTTAACACATCCACAATACAGCTTCAATGACCCTATGCTTTCACCAGATGAAGACAGGCTTTATTTTATTTCCGACATGCCTTTAACGGGAACTGGGAAAAAGGAAGATTATGATATCTGGTATGTGGAACGACAAGAAAAAAAATGGTCAACACCGGTGAATGTTGCCCCCCCGATTAATACAAAAGCCAATGAATATTATATATCCTTTAGCAAAGATGGCAGCATTTATTATGCATCAAATTTTAACCTTTTGATAAAAGACAGCAAAAATTACGAAGTATTTCGCTCCCAATTATTAAAAGGTCAATATCAAAAACCGGTCAAACTCGAAAATGGGATCAATACCAAGTATTATGAAGCTGATGCCTTTGTAGCACCTGACAAGTCCTATATCATTTTTTCCTCAATCAGGCCAGATGGGTTTGGTCAAGGTGATTTGTATATCAGCTTTAAGGGTGAAAATGGAGAATGGTCATCAGCCAATAATATGGGAGCCTTAATCAATACAGAAGGTCATGAACTCTGCCCCTTTGTGACACAAGATGGAAAGTATTTATTCTTTACGAGTAAGCAGGATATCTATTGGGTGCATGCAAGTATTTTGGATAAACTTAAAACTCAGAATAAAGATTAAGTTATTATTATGACAGAAATAATTGACCTCAGCCAAGAGATATTTTCAGGAATGCCAGTTTTCAATGGCCTTCCAAATGTCAAGATTGATATTCACGCTACACATGAGGAATGGGAAGGTATTGAAAACCCTCTAACAAAAACTCCAGCTGTCTTAAAAATGGAACTAGGAGAACATACTGGAACTCATGTGGATGCCTTGAATCATATGGGAAAACAGTATGTCGGACAGTCTATTGACAAGATGCCTCTTTCTATGTTTTATACAGAAGGGTTTTGTTTGGACTTTACACATAAAGGACTATCGGAATTAATAACATCAGAAGAAATAGCGATATCCTTAAAGAATTCAGGGTTGACGATCAAAAAAGGAGATACTGTTTTACTTTGCACAAACCATTTTAAAAATTTTTATGGGACAGAGGATTGGAAAAATGGGCCAGGAATTACAGCTGAGGCAGCACGTTGGTTAGGAGAGAAAGAAATATCCGCTTTCGGTGTGGAAACTATGTCGCCTGGAGTGCCAAAAATATCAAATAGAGAAGTTCATCAAATTTGCGGCGAGCTTGGTTTTACGCACTATGAAAATATGATCAACCTGGACCAATTGATCAATCGAGGAAGGTTCCGATTTATAGGGCTGCCCCTAAAAATTAAAGGAGGCACTGGCTCACCAGTGAGAGCAGTGGCGGTATTTGAAGGTGGGGATTGATTAAAATCAAAAAATTTTGATTTTTTTTGTAAACTTAGACTTTGGATTATTTATAAGTTATTGTAGAAATGTTATTTGATTTTAATCTAAAAAGCAGTTTACTCCTGATTTTCTTTATTCACGGGTTGGTATTTTTTACTTTGCTTTTAAAGAAAGGAATTCAAAATCAAGATAAACCCTGCTTGTGGCTGAGTTTTTTCACGCTTCTTTGTGCATTGTATATTGCTCCTTTTATGTTGGGATATGCCTTTTGGTATTCAAGAAATCCTTATCGAGATATTCTTTTTTATATTCCGTTTCAACAACTGCTGTTAATGCCTCCAGTACTCTATTTTTATTGTAAGGCCTTGTTTGATCAATCATTTGTATTCAGAAGATCTAATCTTTTACATTTCTCTCCTGCTTTAATTTATTTGTTGTATTCACTAATCCTATTTGTTGGTGATAAGATAATTCTGGATGCAGTCTATTTTTATGCCGATGGCAAAGACAAAGACTTTTCATTTTGGTATCAGGTCCTTGGACTGATTTCTATGATTTTATATTTGATTAAAAGCCTGCAGTTATACAAGAGATACAAATCGATCACCTTTGAAACTGTCAGTTTCGCAGATACCTTGACCTTCAAATGGGCGAGAAGATTTCTTATCGCTTTTATAATGTTGATCATGTTGAGAGTTGCCTTCTTTATTGTAAATCCGGAATGGGCTCAGTTTGGTAGAAAGTTTTGGTATTATTTGAGCTTCTCGGTATTGTTCTATTATATTTCTATCAGTGGTTTTGCCAACTCCATAAGATCAGTTGTTTCGTTTGAAGGTTTACCGAACCGTCTCCCATTTAAATCAGATACAGACTTGGATTATTCTGTGGAATATGAGATTTCAGAAAAAGAAGCCCAAAATGCGAAAGAGGTCGAAATGGCTATTCCTGATTTAGAGGTATGGAAAGAAAGAGTCGAGCGATTAATGATGGAAGACAAAATTTATGAAAATCCAGAATTATCTATCTATGACCTTTCTCAAGAATTAGATACTCATCCCAAAAAAGTATCTCAGGTTATCAATTTGGGATTCGACATGAATTTTAATGACTATGTCAATCAAAAGCGTGTTCAAGCTGTAATCGAGAAACTGGAAGCTGGCGAACATACTATTCATACATTACTTGGGATTGCATTTGAATGTGGCTTCAATTCAAAATCCACTTTCAATAGGGCTTTTAAACGCCATACTTCGCTTTCGCCTCAAGAATACATCAAAAAAAATGTTCAATAATATGTATCAAATCAGGATTTGAGTCTTTTATGTGGCGTTTCTCACTGATATTTGAAGAAAAAACATTCATGAAAGCCTATCTTCTCATTGTTACCCTATTCTTTATTTCAAGCCATTATAGCTTTTCCCAAAAAGGCATTTCGAGCCAGACAAAAGAAAAATTAAATGCAATAGCTACCCAGGATGTCCCAGCTCGTGCACCGGGGATTGCGACAGCTATCATTCAAGATGGTAGATTGATTTATGAAAAATATGCTGGTTACGCAGACCTGACAGATAGCTTATTTATCGATGAATCAACACGGTTTAATATCGCTTCCAATGGAAAGCAGTTTACTGCATTAGCAATTCTTTCGCTCGTAGATGATAATCAAATAAAACTTTCAGATGACATTAGAAAATGGTTTCCAGTGCTATATCCAAATGTTAAAGAACAGATTACTATTCAGTCCTTATTGAACCATACAAGTGGAATCAGAGATTGCTATGATTTGTTGGCTTTGCAGGGTATCACTTGGTGGAAAATCTCTTTGGGTAATGGAGATATTTTGCAACTAATCGAAAAGCAGGAGGAACTGAATTTTCTTCCCGATACTCAATATTTATACAGCAATACCAATTATATTTTGTTGGCCATGCTTGTAGAAAAAGTATCGGAAAAAACATTTATTGCTTTTACAAATAGCATGTTCGATAAACTGAATATGCCCAATTCCTCTTTTGAAAATGACCATACCCAAATTCAGGGAGAATTGGCAAGGCCCTACTTCAATTTTGATACTTGGACGACTAGAGATTGGACATGGGATGTTGTCGGTGATGGGAATATCTTTTCTACCCTACCCGATCAAATTCAGTGGGAAAAACTAGTCCAAGGATACGGAGAAACATCTTTCAATAAAAAACTGATCGCTCAAAGTCAGGCGGTACTTGAAGAATCGAAATTTCAGAATTATGGTTTCGGATTAGAATTCAGTGAATATAAGGGCTTGAGCTATACTTTTCATGAAGGAGCAACAGGTGCTTGGAAAGCTACAGTTTTAAGGTTTCCCGAAAAGCAAAGTTCATTGATTACTTTGACCAATACAGGCAAGTCCATTCCCTCAATTCAAACAAGACAAATGGCTGATGTGCTTTTTGATTTGAAGGCAGACGAAACCTATTTAGTCACCAAACCAGCTAAAACTGGAAGTTTCATTCATGAAGATGAAATCCTAGGCACCTATTTAACTCATGGTAATTTTGCATTTACGTTTAAGAAAATAGATAATATCATTTATCTCCAAAGATTTGGCAGAAATGATGTTGAACTGGAAAGGGAAGCCGATAATATCTTTCATCAAAAATTTGACCCTGCATTCAAGCAAGAATTTACAGTCAACTCAAATGGAGTGGTGCAGGTCACCGCATATTACACCAATCATTCCCCCTATACATTAACCAAATCAAGTGAAATAGATAGCAGTTTTGATTTCAAAGGTTTGGATGGGACTTACCAAAACGCCGAAACTGATGTCTGGATAACTTTGAAACACATTGAAAATGCAAATTACGAAGTGATATTTCGTGATGATACCACAAAAGAAGGCTTACTTATCTCCAATTCAAAAATGCTTGTAAGTTCTTACGTTTTTGAATTTAAAGAAAATGAATTTTTTCTGAACGGTGGTCGGATAGAAATTGTAAGGTTTGTGAGGAAATGACATATGAAATTTAAATAAAGACTATTATTATGAATTTGAAATTCAGACATGTAGGAACTATCTTTTCGATGTGTAAAAAGGCCAATTGCTTTCGATTTATTATCGGGATGATTTGGATATAAAGGGTAAAAGCAATAAATTTTCCATAGGTGGGCAATGTCTAATGCCAAATTAGGTTTAAAGCCTTTTCCTTTTTTTTCTAGAGTATCTTATAACTACAAAAGCCACAATGAATATTACCACCAAGCCTAAAAAGATCAGTAAGACATAGTTTCGGAGTGTCCAACGGGCAATACTATAAATATTGTCTATCCTTGACAATGTTCCTTTGGTTTGTAGCGATGCTGAAGTAATTTTCTTATCCAAATTCAAAGCTTGTGGACTATCCTCCGAAAATTCCTGCCATTGGGGTAATCCTTTACTGTTTGGGTCTCCATATTTGGCAAAGTTGGTCCAATATTTCACCATTGAAGCAGACAGGTGATAATCATATTCAGTCCAATCATAATTGTACTGATCAAGGTTTCCGAAAACGTAACTCAAATCACTTCCATGAGATGCTCCCCATCCATCTTGATCAGAATCACCAGGGAAAGGAGGAGCTTTGGCAAACTGGTATACATATACCTTATTGGTTGCATCCTTAGAAGCTAGTTTTGCCCAAGTCCACATATTCCATTTGAACCTGATATCTCCCTGAAATGATACAGCTGCTTTGATGGCCTCCTCATCCGTTTCTCCGGGGTTGGGCGCAGTCAGCCATACCAGCCAGCCGGGAAAATGTTTTCTAAGTTCTTTTTGATAAGATTCCCTGGTGATGCTCAAATCTGCAATAAATTCCTGACCCTCATCTTTTGTGTTGCCTAACAGAACTGATACCCTGTTGTTTTCATTGTTCCTGTAAGCCTCAAAAGGGGACTGATTTAATACATATCCATCAATATTAATGGAAGTATGTACAGGGACTTTAATTAGGTCCTCAGCAGGGATTTTTCGCAATTCTTTTATTGAAGATACACCTGCACGTTCGGCAAACCTTTCTCCAGCCTGCTCAAGAATGGAAAGTTTAAATCCGTCATCCAATTCTATAGGCTCAAAAAGACCGCCGCTTTGAGCGATTGCTCTATGGAAAAGTCCTTTTGTCAAAGGAGAAGCAATTAAAGCGCTAATCGAAATCGCACCTGACGACTGTCCAAAGACAGTTACATTGTCTGGATCTCCACCAAAAGATTTGATATTCTCCTGGATCCATTGCAGCGCTGCAATCATGTCTAAAAGACCATAATTTCCGGAGCTGTTGTATGCTGCCTCTTTTGATAATTCCGGGTGTGCGAGAAAACCCAAAGCCCCAAGCCTATAATTTGCCGTGATCACAATGACCTCCTGTTTTGCCAGGTTTTTTCCATCATAAAGTGGAATGGAAGCAGAACCATTGACAAGTCCTCCGCCATAGATCCATAGCATTACTGGGAGTTGGTCTTGCGAAGATGTCTCTGGCTTCCATATATTGAGGTATAAACAATCTTCGCTCATTTCTTCTCTTGGAGAATTTTTCGGGTACATTCCGGATTGTAAGCAAATGGGAGAAAATGTATCGGCAATACGAACGCCGTTCCAAATCTCAGGAGGAAGAGGTGCTTTCCACCTTAAATCACCGACTGGTGAAGCTGCGAATGGAATTCCTTTAAATACTTCTATTTCATTTTCAATAACACCTTTTAAAAGGCCATACTTAGTTTCGACTTCCTGAGCATGAAGCACTATGATACAACCCAGCAATATTGCTTTGGTACAAATTACTTTTAGGGTCACAGGGTTCATCATTTATTTTTTGGAAGTGGCTATTCTCCAATATTTCTTATAAACAAAAATCTATTGAATATATGTGTTTAGGACTGGTGTTAGAAAATGCAGCTATTTTATAAAATTATTTTCCAACTACCTTGCCATCAAACAAAAGGTCATTTAAAGCTTTGATTCGGGTCTTTGTTAAAATGTAACCTTCGAAACCGAACAAGGTCAGACCGTATTCGGACAAATTATACTTAGGTTTTATAGTTCGTTTCTAGAGTTTTCAATTTTTCATTTAACTAGATAAGATTTTTAATATAGCATATTCAGAAGGCATCAAATTGAAGTAACTTTTATCGGAAAGGTAAAATCCTGCTGAACCTTTTTATCATTTTTTACAGTGGTACTTGAATGGTCCTCAGAAATTCCATCCCCCCAAAAATCTTTTTCAAAATTCGTATCTGTACAATTTCCCCTATTAAGTCAGAATTAGTTTTGTCCATTGTACATAGTAAATGACGGTTAATGAAAAAGACAGATGTTTTAATGTTGATTACAAGTGAATTAGCCTTTTTAAAAGCAGCAATCCTATATCTCAGTCAGGAAATTCATTCCAATCTATTCAAATAGCCTCCCAGTATTTCAATCGAATGAAATTTCTTTGGATTCCATTATTTGTATTTGTCTGTTTCCCTTACCTGACGGAAGGGCAAAGCGATAACCAAAATCTGAAACTCAGAACAGCAGTTTCGTTTCCCTATTTGATAATGAGTGGAACGGAAAGATTGACTATTTTTGATAATCCCCAGATTGTTACGCCTGTTGGTATTACAAGGCAATTCAATAACCAAATGTATTTTGATCTTGAGTTTGCGCCAATCATGTCATCCTACCAGATAACGGAATTTATTTTCAATCCTGGAATAGGTATTTCCTTACCCTATAATTTTTTACTTGATACTAGGATTTCGTTCAGGCTTTTGGAAGAAAAGAATACAGCATGGGGTGTTTCATTCAATAAATTGTTTAAGCTGATCGATAGAAGTCACAATAGTTTGTTTTTGGTTTGTGGGATTGCATTTCCTACTACACTGGGCAAGTTGGAAACCAATCAGCCACGAACGGAAACAGTCTTATATCTACAGGTTTCATTTGGATTTTAATCCATTTTTTGATTCTTTTTATAGTTCGTTTCTATACAATTTTTCCATTTTACACAGAATTACTTTTACATTCAGTTACATAAACAAATAGGCGAATAATGAGATATGAAATAACCGTTATTGGACTCCTGATCTTCTGTTTGGTATTGCTTTCTTGCCATAAACCGACTGATGAATTGGTTGAATTTGATTCAAAGGCAGAAAGTGCCTTGATAAAAAACACTATAAATGATGAAACAAAAGCGGCATTTCAAAGGGAATATGAGCTATGGAAAAATTATTGGGTACATAAAGATTATGTTACCAAAACCTATATCAATTTTGGAGATTCCTCCATGTCTGAAAATATTGGATGGAATGACATTGATGCTTTTATCAAAGAATTTTTCGTTTTGAATCCCGACCCTGATTCACTTCCTGTGGTCATAAATGACATGGACATCAGGATTTTTGGAAATGGAGCTTATGTCAATTTTGAACAGCATGACCCTGAAAGAGGATTGAAAAGAGAAAGCAGGTTAATGGAAAAAGTAGATGGTAAATGGAAAATAGCGGGAATGCATACAACCATTTATGGTTTGAAACATTAGTCAAAAAAATATGAAGTATAATACGATAGGAAAAAGTGGCTTGATCACCTCCAACCTCACTTTGGGTACCATGATTTTTGGGGAAAATTCAGAAAGAGGTACTCCTAAATCCGAAGCAATCAGACTTATTGATCAATTTCTTGATTCCGGTGGAAATCATATTGATACCGCAGATGTATATGCAAACGGGGAATCAGAAATGATAGTGGGGGAGGCCCTTAGGAACAAAAGACCTGATGTGATTATTTCGACTAAAATAAGGTTCCGCACGTCTTCAAATCCGAATGCTGAAGGTTTATCCAGATGGAACATTGTCCAAGGGGTAGAAAAAAGTCTGAAGCGCTTGGAAACAGATTATATAGATATTCTCTACCTGCATTGTTTTGACCCCGTTACACCATTGGAGGAAACTATTGGTACTTTGATTAATCTCATTGAATCCGGAAAGGTGAGATATATTGGTATTTCAAACTTTAAGGCATGGCAGCTAATGAAATCCCAGGGGATGTTAAATCAGCTTAGTGGTTTCAGGTTCATTGCTGCCCAATTCCAATACAGCCTGGTAAAAAGGGATTTGGAATATGAGTTCTTTGATTTGTTTGCTGATCAGTGTATTGGACTTCTTCCCTGGGGCCCCTTGGGAGGAGGATTCCTGTCGGGTAAATATACAAAACAGGGCCCTATTGAAGGAAGGATTGCCACTACTTCACCACAAACTGAAGAATCATGGGAACGGAGAAACAAGAAAAAAAACTGGTTAATCATGGATCAGATTTCTTCTTTGGCCGGCAGTTATGGTTCAACTTCATCCCAAGTTGCTATAGCATGGATTTTATCCAAAAGTGTTGTTGACTCAACAATCATAGGGATTAGAACTTCAGAACAGTTATCGAACAATTTAGGGGCAAATGACATAAGACTATCTATTGAAGATATCAGTAAATTGGATCAACTCAGTGAACCTGAGGAATTATATCCCTACCGAATGATTGCAGACTATGGAAATCGGACTTTTTAAATCATTGTCAAGTACTTCTACCTAAAAAAACCAAAAATAGATGATTTTATAGTTTTGGAGATGCCAAAACCAACCTGAACGAATTTGTAATTAATTGGCATTAAAAGTATATTGTAAAACGGAAATCTAAATTTTATTATGAAAGATTCCAGCAAACTCACCTTGAATTATTTTCCCCCGTCACAGGTTCTACAGCCTTTTATAAAATGTTATTATATATTGGAAGGTGACTTTGGAAGGAAAACACGTGATGTTTTTTTTGCTGACGGTTGCATTGAAATGATTTTCAATTTTGATGTTGACTTTTATAGGAATGGCAAAAAAGAATATTGGGCAAAAGTAATTGGTCAGATTACCGAGCCTCTGGAAGTAATGGCAGCAGGTAAAGGTAAATGCTTTGGGATATGGTTTCATCCTCATGGTTTCTCAAATTTTTCCAATATTCCCGTAGGACATTTCACAGATAAAGCGATACAGTTAAACGATTTTTTTGAAGCCCCTTTTTTGGGTCGGATTCAGGAATTGAATTTTAAAGGCGATGTAAATCAATTGATCACATTTATAAATGCTTTTTTTGAAAGAAAACTGATTGTACATACCTATGAACCTAAAAATAAGTTGTTGGAATTTGCCATGTCAAAATTAACTTTGGAAACGCCTGCGGACATTTCCATTCTTTGTGATGAACTAAATATCAGCAGAAGGTATCTTGAATTGATCTTTGCAGAAAAAATCGGACTAAGCCCAAAGCTATTCCAAAGGATTTTGAAATTTCAGAAGGCATTATCAGAAGTTAAGGCCAATAGGCAGAAACTGACTGAAATAGCGTATGAATTCAATTATTTCGATCAACCTCATTTCATCCGGGAGTTTAAAAAATTCACAGATGAACTGCCATCCAATTACCAAAAAAAAGAGTATCCGATAAGTTATCTTTTTTAAATTTTCTTTTCCTATGAAAATAGAATGAAGTAATAGGTTCATCCAAAAAATCTGAACCTTAGCCATTTGATCAACGGGTTTAGATTGCATCTTTAATTCACCGAGATTTGATGATTAACGTAACAAGATTTCATTTTAAAAGTCTCCGAAGAAAAAATCAATACTGGGTTTTAGAAATCCTATGACAAAAATCCGGATAATATTTAACAAAGCCGTCCTGATCTACTAAAATAACTTCTCTATAACCATTATCCAGATTTTCATATAAATATAGTCCATTGCCCAAGTTACTGTACCTTTGATTCACAGGGAAAAACTTGTTATTGGGAAGATCAATATACACTACTTTGATTTCTTCAGACTCCCCTTCGTTAAGTTTAAGTCTGTTTATTGGGAGTGAATTAGTAAAGGGCGTAACAGTAATGTCAATATCGGTACACCCTTCAAGCTGGTCAATAATTGCGCCATTGGAGTCACTCCATTTTCCATCATCTTTTCTACTAAGCCTAATTTCAAAATTGTCTTTTGATTTGAAATGAATATAGACTTCCCTGACCTGCCATAGATGGTCTACTTCTAACTCATATTCAATATTGAGAGGAATATCAAAACCTTGACCTGTCACCTGACTGTTGATATAAATGGATTCCGCAATTTTTACATGATTGAATTCAAATGTTTTCATGGAAGTACCTTCCCATAAATTGATGAATTGCTGGGCAGTTGCTAACGTCAGAATTCCCCAAGAAAATAGAAAAAGCGAAAAAAGTTTTTTTTTCATGATTCAATGTTTGCAATGATTCAAATGGTAAGCTCAATAGTATTTCTTTCAGGATCAAAAAAAACACTTTCATAATATCCATCTCCGGTCATCCTAGGACCATCCAGTTTTTCAAAACCATCACTGATGAGTTTTTCTGTCATGGAGTCCACCGCCTCCCTGGAACCCAAAGAAAAAGCGATGTGGGCATAGCCACCTGTTATTCTGTCGTGATGCTGTCCCTCAACATTCAACTTTTCTGAATGCATGAGTTCTAACCTGCAACCCTCAGGAAAAGATAGAAAATAGGAACTGAATCCTTTTTTCTCATTGACGTATTTTTGATTACACTCGAAACCAAAATAATTTTGATAAAAGGACCGCATGATTTCCAATTCAGCTGTCCAAATAGCGATATGTTCAATTTTGACTTTTTTCATACCTAATATTTAATTAAAGTTTCCCATTAATTTTAACTTTTTTTCAACTATTGGTCAAAATTATCCATCGTAATGTCAAGAATTGGAAATTAGACCAGATACATTAAATGGGATGAATTTATCTGAAATATGAATCTTTTTCGCCCTTTAAAAAGGATTAAAAACTAGAATATCAAGCTATTAAATAAGATTATTCAATTTCAAATACTGAAGCAACATAATGGTTTTACCATCACAAATTTCCCCGGTTGCAATCATAGCATAAGCTTCCGAAAAGGGAATTTCCAACACCTCAATGTTTTCCTGTTCTTCTTTGACCCCACCTCCACCGGATATTTTCATTTCCTCGGTGTATTCGGCTACGAAAAAATGCAGGATTTCTGTCACTGAACCAGGGGACATATAGGCTTTGAATACTTTTTGAACCGATTTGATCCGGTAACCTGTTTCTTCCTCAGTCTCTTTTCTGATACAGTCTTCCGGGTTGTCTCTGTCCAATAATCCGGCGCAAGCTTCGATCAGCATGCCTGTTAAGTTACCGTTTAGATAGGTAGGCAGACGGAATTGCCTGGTAAGGATAACAGTCTTTTTTGATATGTTGTAAAGGAGTATGGTTGCTCCATTGCCACGGTCATAAGCCTCTCTGGTTTGGGATTCCCATTTGCCATTACTTAATTGGTAATCAAAAGTTACCTTTTCCAAACGGTACCAATTGTCAGAAAGCAGTTCTTTCTTAAGGTTTTTTACCCGTTTATTCTGCATCAGGAATATCTTTGATGTGATAATATACTTTGAGACCTCTTGCTTTTGCTATTTCAACATCTTTATCCGCTCCCTTGGATTCACCGGAAATTCTCAGGACGGCATCACATTTTTCGAGCAGCCGATGTGCTACAGGATATTGGATCTCGTTCCAGACATCATCACCCGGCTTTTGAGATCCGGCAAGATGAAGCAAGGGCAAGGCCACCCATTCCCCAATCATGGGAACATGCCCTTTTCTGAAAATAGGCAATGCCATAGCTTCAAGTTTGTCAAGGTTTTCTTTGATGAGGATAGGATCATCATTGGTGCCACTTCGATATGGCCCTGCAATTAGGATTAGCATAATGTTTTTTTTTCAAAATAATGTCTTCTTAAGCCTTAAAAAAATAAGATATATTAAGAAATTGAATTCATTCTTCAATCCTTCTTTGCCCTAATTGCACTTAAAAACTCCGGGGTGATGCCCAAATAAGAGGCAATTTGTTTCAGTGCAACGGCATTGGCGATGTGAGGGTATTTTTTGATAAATTGCTCATATCTCTCCAATGCAGGCAAAGAAAGGTTTTGTATAGTCCTTAACTGTTCCCTGCAATAGGCATTCTGCATCAGAATTCTAAAGAACTTATTGAACATTGGTATTTCATCATATAGTTTGTCAAGGTTATTTTTTGACAATTTCAAAACACTGCAGGGCGCCACAACCTGGATGTTCACCATTGACGGAAGAACATTTAAGAAACAATACATATCTGTGATCCACCAATCTTTCACAGCAAACATCACTGTAGCATCTTTTCCATCCTGATTGATATGGAAGGCCCTAAGTATTCCTGAATTGACAAAGTAGATATGATTACAAGATTCCCCCTGACTAAGAAGAAACTCTTTTTTGCTCAAATTCTCTTCCTCCAACAGGTTAAGGAAATACTCCTTTTCCACAGGTGATAATGAGATGTATTGACAGATATTGGAAAGAATAAGGTCAGATTTCAAGACAGAGTATTTGGTTAAACATGTTGTTCAAATAAGAAAACCATCAAGCTTTGGAATTGATGTATCTATTTTTTTAATCAATAGGTTTTACTTTATATGTTTTCATAGCACTTTCAATTTGGGATTGTTCAGTCTTTTCCGGATATAAAAAATAGCTGGGGGCCTGAATCTGATCTACCTTTTTTACATTCACCTCTATCACGGATATGATTGGAAAATTATCCGTAAACAAATCTGTCAGGAGCTTTGCTTTTTTTTCAAATCCAGCATCCTTTTTTTCAATTACCCTGGCCGTTCCTTTTATTTTAAATCCTTTCTGAATAAATACATCAATAAAGCTTATACACACATTTGGGTTTTCCCGGATATTTTTGATACTGACAGGAGATGCAATGTTAGCAATGAGCAGGGTATGCTCACCATCATAAGTAAAAACTTCTTTTGGCGAGACATTTGGCTCATTTAACTCATTAACGGTAGCCAGCCAGCTTAGCACGCTTTTGTCTATATATTTTTTTACTTCACTATTGATCATACTCTTTCTGTTATCCTGTTACTATTAACTGTAAGGAATACTCGGCATTATTCTTTTAATTTCAGGTATAGGATTTTTATTCCGGTACAGTTTCCCCAGGTGCCATCAATTCCAGTTCTCCACCTGATTTTTCTTTGACGGCACAAAAAGTTGCAAAGCACATGTTTTTATGCAATATCTCAACGTAGGCAAAACCTGCCTCATTCAGTTTCCTTTGCTGAAATTCATAGCTTCTCGGGCTGTCTTCTTCCACGATGTAGGCAAACACATCTTTTTGATAGGCTTCTCCATTAAGATTTTTCAGGTAGTCGGCATACCGTTCCCACATGAGTTTATTCAATGGTTTGAGGGTTTGCACTACGAGGTCTGAAATAAGCAAAACTCCTCCTGGCTTTAACAGCGAAAATAACTTCTTGAATACAGCTTCCCATTCCGACTCATCGCGCAAATGATGGAGCACAGCCCCGGCAGTTAT
The DNA here is from genome assembly GCF_041751335.1 of Aquiflexum sp. Lineage (GTDB taxonomy): Bacteria > Bacteroidota > Bacteroidia > Cytophagales > Cyclobacteriaceae > Aquiflexum. Next base: position 2,035 of record NZ_JBGSXS010000463.1, on the reverse strand, counting down.
AATGTCAAAACTTTCCTCATTAACAGGGAAATCTCTTACATCCGTGGGAGAGCATATTACTTCACCATCCGTAGCATTTGAAACCCGCTCTCGTGCTTTGTCCAGCATGGGTTGGCTTAAATCTATCAGGGTACAATTCAGATTTGGAATCTTTTCCAATATTTTGAGGGTGTAGTTACCTGCTCCACATCCTATATCCAAAATATCCCGCGCTCCGGGGCATAGGTATTTTGCTGAATCTGACAATATTTCCAATGTTGCCACTGCATCCACAGTGGATGTCTGCCCTTTTTGTAGATTACTGAACCTTTCTACATCTTTGTCAAAACGTGTCCTGATTTCTTTAACTGTTGATTTTTTCATAGTTTCTTGAATGTTACTAAAGTTTGATCTCTTCTATTTCAGAGATTCCATTGGATTTTTTTAGTGTAAAAATTATACTGGAAGGTAATTCAGCTTCAACACTTTTGGGCTCTTTCAAATTAATCATTGTATATCCCGTCTTTTGAAATAAAAATATCCAATCCTCCAAAGTACGAAAATACCATCGATGGGGCATTTTAAAATTTCCAGGCAGTCCTTTCCATGAATCATTGACCCAATCACTTTTATAAGCCTGTCCGTTTTTGTAAAAAGTGAATGGATGCAGGGTTTGTATGAATACATACCCATCATTTACCAATAATTCATCAATTTTTATCAATAACCTTTCAGTCATTGATTTCTCATAGAGACAAAAATTGAATATAATTCCTTCATAAGGAGCTCCATTGATTTTGGCCCCGTTTATAATATCTTCAAAGCTCAGACATTGATAGTTTGATGATTTTCCTTTTTCCGATGCTTCTAAAATCAACCTTTCCGAACCATCTACCCCGAAAGTCTTAATTGCCTTTGAAGACAAAGCCCTGCATAACCAACCTTCTCCACATCCTAAGTCCAAGATATTTTTCAACTTGAAACCCAGAACATGGTTTATAATAGCAGGATTAGTAATTTCCCTTGAAGGTATCTTTTGTTCCTTTAACACCCTGATCCATTCCTCAGCATTAATTTCCCATGAATTACTGATTGATGTAGTTTCTTCTGATGGCATAAAAATAAATTAAACTATTTTATACATTTAATGCAAATGAGATCGGCAACAATTGTGCAAGGTCCCATTCAGACTCTTCCAACTTTCCGTCAATTTTGATTTCCCCATTAATGTGAATGGCTTGAACAGATTTTTTTGTAACAGGTGGAGGGAAAATATCCTGGGCCAAGCATTCCTGAATACCGATAATTAAAAACAAACTAACAATTCGTTTTAACTTTTTTCTTCAAAAAACACGGTTAAAAAGATTGATTACACCCGAATCTTGCGCTATTTATTTTTCTGTCATTTTTTTTATTTCATCTGAATCCATAATGTATTTAACCCATTATTAAAAATTCGTCGCTGTATATTTATCCAAAAATAGGTGCGGAAAAGATTGAATTATCAGTTGTTTATTATCAGGCTTTTATTTTGATTTGGTCTTCATGGTTTAAGAAAATATGAAATTGATAAAAAATATTTTAGTGACCGGGTCTTCAGGTCAATTGGGTAAAGAAGTCGTACTCCAACTCAGGTCAAAGAATTATACTGTTACAGGAATAGATATCATTCCCTCACGGACTACGGATAAAATTATTGATATCAGTAATCCTTTTGAAGTTCAAAATGCCATAGACGGAATGGATGGTGTCATCCATTCCGCCGCCATACATGGTAAACATTATGCTTTGGATTTCCCCAGAGAAGATTTTATCAGAACAAATATTAACGGAACGTTTAATTTATTACAGGCCAGTCTTGAAAATAAAATTCAAAAATTTGTTTACATCAGTACAACCTCAATTTACGGCAATGCCATGGTGGATCCAAAAAATGCAGTTTGGGTTGATGAAATGCTTGCCCCCAATCCAAGAGATATTTATGATATCACAAAACTCACCTCTGAATTACTTTGCAGGGATTATTTTGAAAAGGAAGACATGGAATCAGTAGTTT
>NZ_JBGSXS010000462.1:0-6276 GCF_041751335.1 Aquiflexum sp. | reverse complement strand
TACTCAATCACAACCCATGATTTATCCACAATCACCATAGGGCTATCGGTAACAGGAATGTTGGAAAATGTCCAAGAACCCTTGTTCTTCCTGAAATTCTCCTTTGGTATGGCATAAACATTTCCGGTCAAAAGGTCCACCATAACAGGTGATTTGAGGTTGATGTCGTTTATAGTAAATCCCACATTTTTAGCTGGATAATCATCTGTCGGTTTGGCTTCGGATAACCAAAGTGTTATGGCATGGCCTTTAGCCCTTTCGCCGGCATAAGCATGAACGGAAAGATTGGCAACGTCATGGGATACCGGTGCTTCTTTTAGCCGGGTGATCTTTTCGGAAAACAAGGTGGCGGTATTTTGATAGGCTTTGTAGGATAACTTGGGCCTTTCAATGCTATTATCCGGACGTGCTTTAAGCAAACCTTTGGAATTAAGCCCCACCATATGGTCTCCGGCATCATAATACATATCGGAAATCTGAAAGATATTGGTCACATCCACATCATGGGCCATATCTCCCAACATCCTTCTCAGGTTCCACTTAGCCTGAGTCAACTCCGACCAATCATATCCCCGTGTCATAGCGCCAACAGCTTCACCTTCCTTTGTGGATGGAGCCCCGTTTTCACCCTGCCACAGTTGGATATCATCCCGATATTTAGAAACTAACTTTTTCAGGTTAGCAACCTCAGGATAGCTGTCTTCCGGCCTGGGCCTATACCCGTGAAATGAAAGGATGTCAAATTGGTCAAGTTTTCCTTTTGATTTTAAAATTTCCAAAATTGACTCTACATATTCCACCCTTCCCAAACCTGCCAATCCCAGTGCTATAATACGTGCATTGGGTTGTACTTTCTTGATGATGTCTGCTGTCCTTACGTGAAATCCGGCGAATTCCGCAGCTGTCATCTGCTTACTGATATCCGGTTCGTTCCAGATTTCCCATTCCAAGACTTTATTTTTATATCTGAAAACCAAAGCCTCCACCCAATTGTCCCAGGCTTTCAATGCTTCCGTAGAAGTGGGGATGCCGCCGGCCAGGGCCGCCTGGCCCCCGCCTTCATAAATAGGATTTCCATAGGAGGGCTGAACCCAGGGCTGCACACCTTGCGATAAAGCATCATCAATGATCTTATCCAACCATTCAAAATCATAGATTCCTTTTTGTTGCTCACATTTAGCCCAACCTGCTTGCAGGCGGATTCGCTTGGCTCCCAAAGGACCCAGATATTCTTTATAAGCATGGTAATCGGCATAATCCCGGTCCAGGGTTTCTCCGCCAATGGACCACCGGGATGTTTTGATTTCTTTGGCAGTCGAGGTTTTCATCATTCCCAACTTTGGAAATTGAATGTTTTCCTGGGCTTGTATGACCGTAACATCCAGAAATAAAAAGAATATAAAAAGTATTACCAATCGGTTAGTTTGTATCATGGGTATTGTTGTTAATCGTTTGAAAATTCTGTTGGGTTTAAATTCGCCCCGATCATCATTATGATCGGGGATTCCGGTTTACTGATTTTTAGTATCAAGGGAAAGGGATTTTGCAAGTTGGAGTATCTCCTCTGTATAACTTTCCATTCTTATGAGATTCATTTTTGTTTCCCCCTGATACCAGTCTTGCCATTTTTCGCCTTTGGATGACAGTGCTTTTCCTGAACGGATGGTTTCGAATCCTTTGAGAGCTGATTGAAGGTAAAGGATAGTATTTTCCCGATCCCCGACTTCTTCTGCCAAAATTGCCTTTGTTATGCCGTCCAACCATTCCCCAAGTCCATGGATAATATCCAATTGTGATTTCAGGTTAACTTCAAGAAATGGCCTTTTGGAATCATCCATTTTAGAAATAATATCATCCAAAGAATTTTGCGTATGAAGAAAATTCCGCTGTTGTAAATCCAGTTTGGAAATCAACTCATCAACTGAAATATTTCCCGACCGGCTATCGGTCAAATGCTTTTTTAACCAAGGAGCGGTTTCCGCTGGATCGGATTGATTAAAGACCAACTTCCCTAAGTTGAATTTTTTAGGATCAGAAAGTTGTTCTTTTAGGCTTGACAAAAGTCCGAAACCTTTTATTCTGATTTGTCCATCCAATAAAATGGGGCCATTGGATTGATCATGCATCTGGTAGCTGTCGAAAAACTGCTGGTAGACTGCTGCAACCGCTTCAGAATCCTCACCAAATCGCACTTCTGCCCAGTTTTTCATGAACATTTCAGGATCAAAACCATTGAAATCATAGGTCATCTCAGATGAAGCCCGGAGTCCAAGAGCAAATTCCCGGATATTGGATACATTGAAGATCACATAATCATCGGAACCTTTTTCAACTGCCTGTTTGATTATCTCATAGGTCTTGGAAGGGGGGACAGCCTGCGCAAGGTGTGGTCCCATACCCCATAACTGATGGTGGTAATAAATGCCATACTCCCTATCCTCCTCTCTTTGAGTCTGAAAAAAATCCGGCTGCATCATCCATCCGGGACTGTTATCCGAAAAAACCACCATCATTCCCTCCGGGAAAGTTAAATATCCTTTTTCGTTCAATTCCGAGCCTTCCATCCACAGTGTTGTAGTTACAGGTATGTGTTCCCGCTTATCTACATTCCGGATGATATCCATCTGAACCTGCATGGCTTGGGAGATGAGTTCCCCGCGGGCGGCATCGGATTGGGGAATGGCGTCATCCGCCAGCCACATCGGTCGGTCTGCAATTCCCCTCAGCCCTATCTGCCAGATCACATTGGGAAATTGTGCCCATTCCTCCGCATATACCTTCCATATTTCTTTAAGCGCTTCCGGATGACTGTAAAAGGAAAATTTCAAATCCTTGCCTCTTTCGTTCCAATAATTAAAATAGGTAAAGGCGCTCACGCCAAGTGGCTCTATATGATGCATACTTAGAAAAACCCCTCGTTTTGCAGCAATCTCCACAAGCTTTCTCTCGGGTTTGTTAAAAATATCAATGAAACTCGCAGGTATGATCAGGTTATACCTGAGGCGTATCATCGCTTCTACAGCTTTTTCCATCACCGCAGGATTGACCACTTCGGCATAAAAAGGATAATCTATATTTCTTTCCCCGCCACTTTCCTTCCATCCGGTAAGCAAGTCCTCATCATTGATAAACCAACCCCTGTATTTAAAAGAGGGTGATTCCTGATCGATTTCAATGGCAGACCAAACCAACTGGTTTCTTTTTTCCGGTTCCCTGTCTGTCCAGAAATAAAGCGGGTCCACTTCTAAATATTTCTCTATAAAATGGTATATTCCAAATTGGGTCCCCCGGGAGTCACTTCCTGTAATCATCAGGTTTTTTCCCTGGTTCTTAACTTTATAAGCTTCCCATTTCCCACTCTGCCCTTTCGCTTCTTTAAAATTATCATTAAGGAAAGCTGCAGAGCCCGGAATATCCATGGAACCAATTATCACACAACCTTTATCACAAAGTTGGGGATCTCGGGTCAATTCAGGTCTTTGGGAAGTAATTTTTGCTATGTCATTGATCAGGTCTTCCACAGCCAATAATACATGCTCGGGCTCATCCGGAAGCAGGCAAATGGATTTTGCGAAATCCCCTGAAACAAGTACAAATTCTTCTTTTTGCCGGCATGCCGAAAAGAAAACCAAAACAAGAAACACAAGTGAATACTGGGCCGTTTTTTTCATTTAGTATCTATTATATAGATTCTAATTATATCCCGGATTTTGGGGCATGTCACCGTTTTTATTGGATTCAATTTCCCTGAATGGAATAGGCCACAAAGCGTGATAATCCCTGATTTCATTGCTGTTGAAGGCATTGTATTTTCTAACTCTTTCTACAAGAGTACCTGTTCTGTGAAGATGAAGTCTCCTGGGTTCTTCATAAACTAGCTCTCTTGCTCTTTCATCAAGAATATAGTCCAAGTTGACTTGTCCCGGACTGACAGGTGTGGCATTTGCCCTACTTCGGACAGCATTGATATCATTGGCTGCATTTGCCAAATCCCCTCTTCCCAAATAAGCTTCGGCTCTAAGCAGATAAGTTTCTGCCAACCTGAACAAGTACATGTCCCTGTATGTAGCGCCAGCTTGGGTGTTGAGCAACAATAGATCATTATCTATGATCAGCCCTGATGGGTGGTCTCCAGGAGTGGTAACTTTACTAGGGTAAGGATACCATCTCCAATCCTGATTGGCAAGAGTTGGACTTGGAAACTCCAAAGAACTTCTCATAAAAAAGTTGGAATTGGGATTGGTGTACACATAATCCCTCACAATATTATGCGGAGCATTGCGGATGTCATTATCCCAATCGCTTTCCCACAAAGTGTTTAGGTAAAAATCTGTATTTCTCATAAATGAAACCCCTCTTCCGCCTGTATTATAGTTGGATTGTCCATCACCTAGTGACCCTTCCTGGTTTTCAGGGTCCCTAAAAGTCAAAAATGCTACAGGAGATGCCCATCTTTCCAGACCATTATAATATCCTCCAGAGGACCGAAACAATCCCCCTGGTATATCCAATTCGTACTGTAAGACCCAAAGTGCCTCCCTGTTACCACTGGCTCTGTTTTGATTTCCCGCCTGAAACAAATCCCAATAAGGATCGCCATCCTGCGTAAACTGCAAATAGGGGTCAATAGGTCTTCTGTTTGCACTGACTCCGAATCTACTGGTCATCAATTGGGTAGCCGGATCATCAATGATGGTGGTTGCAGCCACTATGGCTTCATCAAATCTCCCAAGGGAAATGAGTGTTTCAGCTAATAGATGAAATGCAACTAACTTTGACACTTTGCCGTCCACTACCTGACTAATCCCTGGTAAATTTTGTGATGCTTCGGTGGCATCCAAAACTATCTGATTAAGAATCTCTTCTTTGCTTGCCCTTGAAAAATCCACTCTTGGCGAGGTAATTTCTTCCAAAATCAAGGGAACTCCTCCATAAAGATATACCAGATACCTATAAGAAAATGCCCTAAAGAATTTTGCCTCAGCAATGATTTCGGACTTTTGGGCATCGGTCATCTGTACAATTTCAATCCTGTCCAATATGGTATTTGCATTGGATATGATTTTATACCATTCATTCCAATGGAACTCAATTGCTCCATTCGTCGGAATAAGCCATACAGTATGACTTCCAAAACGACCTGGATCTTTACGGACATGAAATGCAATATCGGTGCTCATCCAATGTACAAAATGCTGAACATTATCATTGGTTCCGGAGTGGATAAACCGGACACGCGCATATAGGTCAGTCAATGCACTTTGAAAATCCTCAAAGTTTCTGTAAGAATTTTCAGGGCTGAAAAAATCCAGTGGAATTTCTTCAAGAAATGCATTCTCATCACAACCCAGATTTATCAATACCAATAAACCTACCAGCGATATTTTCAATTTATAGATTATATTTTTCATCTTTTCCAAATTTTTAAATCTTCAACTAAATTCTATCCAAGATATCAGAAATTCCATGGCTCCAATAAGTTTGGCTTGATCAAAAAGACATGTCAATTCCAAATGTATAGGCCTTCATCACAGGGAAAGCATCAAGGCGTCCGATTCCCTGTCCCGATTCAGGATCCCATCCGTCCCAATCTGTGAGAGTCAATAGGTTTTTGCCGCTCACAAACAGTTTAAGGTTTTGGATGCCGAATTTCTGGACAAAGCTCTGATTGACTTGATAGGCCAGCGAAATATCCTGAAGCCTCACGAAACTCCTTGAAAAGTATCTTGGAGGAGCAATCTGTGCAGGCTGCCAAGGAATGGAATACCTTGCGTCAGGATTATTGGGGGACCAGTAGTCATAGAAATTAAACCAGTTTGAATTTTGGGCAGTACCTGTGGTTCCAGAAATCCCGGTGGTATGGTTGGCCCCCATGTACCTATCTCTTCCTCCCTGTATGGAATTGATGAAGAACCTAAAGGTGAAATTCTTATAATTCATAGTATTTTGAATACCAAACAAATAAGCAGGTTCAGTCCTTCCCAAAAATACCCTATCATCTTCAGGTGTAATCATTCCATCCCCATTTTGGTCTACCAACCTATAATTACCGGGGGAAAATCCTGTAGGAATATCGTCATCAACCTGCCAGATACCATCTATTTCGTATCCGTAAATTGTCCCCAGAGACCTCCCTATGAATAAATTACTGGCAATAAGGTCATCTTCAATCCCATCTCCATTGTTGTCCTCTCCCAGCAAGGTGACAATACGGTTGTCATTGGTCGCAATATTGAAACCAAGATTCCAAGTAAAATTCCTTTTGTTAATGATTGT
>NZ_JBGSXS010000461.1:0-1610 GCF_041751335.1 Aquiflexum sp. | reverse complement strand
TTTTGTTACTTTTTTGGTCAAGCAAAAAAGTAAGAGAGAAGAAGGAGGAAAAATAAAGAGATTGTCACTCACTTAAAATGACGTCAATAAAACTTTTTAGACAACTAGGGCTTTTAGATTTCTCTCTACGTTCGAAATGACAAAAACAAGAAAACTGTATAAATTGAGAATATACCTTCACTAAGGTTTAGCAGGCAAGCCCCATAAAAATAAAACATCATCAAACCTAAAAAAAACCTTCTCTTCATTACCTGGGATTCAGATAGCAGCAACTACCTTGAATCTTTGTTCTTCCCTATACTGAAAGGCATTCAGGAGGAAGGTGGAATAACCTGCCATATCATGCAATTTTCTTGGGCGGGGGCTGAGGAGGTGGGGAGGATCAGGAAATTGGCGGAGGGGATGGGACTGCAATATATGCACCACCCCATTCACAGGAGACCCTTGGCGGTATTGGGGGCATTGCTATCGGTGTATCAGGGGGTGTACCAGATCCGTCAATACGTGCGGGAGCATCAGATCAATATTTTGATGCCACGGTCAACCATGCCGGCCATGATGGTAAACCGTCTTGGAACATGGTTGAAACGAAAAATGGTAAAAGTCATTTTTGATGCCAATGGTCTTCCTTTAGAAGAAAGGGTGGACTTTTCAGGATTGAAACCCAATTCCAGCCAATATACTTTCCTCAAGCGGGAAGAACGAAAGATTATCAACATGGCAGACCGCGTCATAACCCGCTCCAAAAAGTCCATGGATATTCATCTGGAAGTTGTTGGTGGACACTTTGCCCCTAAATTCCAGGTGGTCAGCAATGGTAGGGATGAGGCTAAATTTTATTATGATGCCAAAGTGAGAGCGCAGGTCAGAGGCGAATTGGGATTGGGTGAAAATGAAATCCTTTGGGTTTATACCGGGACTTTGGGAAAACCATATTTGGTAGCCGAAATGTTGGGGCTGTTCGAAGCCTATCTCTCTAGAGGGGATCAAGGAAAATTTTTGATACTCACCCGGAACCCAATCTATTTGGAAGGCAAAGTTTCCCCTGAGTTGGAACCTCACCTGATTGTCAGGAAAGGTGCATTTGATGACATTCCAAGGTTTTTGATGGCTGCGGATTTGGGATTGAGTTTGCGAAGTCCTGCCCCAAGTTTGGCCGGATTGGCACCCATCAAGCTTGGAGAGTATTTGCTCTGCGGGTTGCCTGTGCTGGTTTCCCCGGATGTTGGAGATACGGAGGAGGTTTTGAAAGGAAAAAACTTTTGCTTCTTTTATGAAAAAGGAAAGGAAGCGGCATTATTGGATTGGTTTGAAAATCTGAAGCCGGCCCATCCTGAAACGATTCATGAATTTGGCCGGGCGCATTTTGGACTTAAGGCCAGTATTTCGGAGTATTTGAGGGTGTTGGATTTTGGGGCAGAGGGGTGAGGGGATTGAACTGAGAAAAGCATTCAAAAGAAGAATTAAACTTATGCTTGTCACCTCGAGTCGAAAACATTTTGGAAATGTTCAAAATAGGTAATGACATCAGGTTTCTCGTCATCCCTAGGCACGAGGGATCTCCAGGGGTACAATTAGACGGTTGAGTTACTGGAAAAGTATTTAACTCT
>NZ_JBGSXS010000460.1:0-3606 GCF_041751335.1 Aquiflexum sp. | reverse complement strand
TATAATTCCTTGAAGTGCTTATCAAATTCAACCTGTGGATTGATTCTTTTTGAACCAAAGAAAATTTCATTCTCGAAATCAATTGATTTGTACCGTGATGATAAAGGTCCTTTTTCCTTTATATATGCTTCCAAAGCTTCATTTTCTATTTTTATCAATGCAACCTCTGGCGAAAGTATATTCCAACATTTTAAAAAATAAGCGCATAGCACCTCATTGATCAATTCCATTTTTGGTGGTTGATATAGGGATGTTTTGATATAGTAATCTTGGTCATCATCAGTTATCACCAAAAGCGGCGAGCTGCCTTTTGTTTTGGTTTCTGAAATTACCTGGATAGAATTTAGCCTTTTAATAGGTTCAAGCATTGAATACTATTTAATTTTTAATAAAAATGTAATTTTTCATTTCAGAAAACAAGTGTAAGGATTCTCGAAATTGGCTGGGTAAAATAAAAAACCCTACCCCTCCACCACCTCCCTCAAACAACTCTGCATCCATTCTTCCTGAGTAGTTTGATGGTTTTCTATTTCTTGTTCTAGTTTATCGCAGAGGGCTATTAAGGAATTGACTTTTTCTACAATGGCTTTTTGTTCTTCTAAGGGAGGTAAAGAAACCATAAATCCTCTGATAAGTGATAAGTTTAAATTACCTTGAGATACACCTTTCCCATAGGTATTCTTAGAAGAATGTTGCCTCCCTTCAGGAGAGTTTAACCAAATAACTATGTAATTTGGGATTAAGAGATTTGGGAACATTTTTAAAAGCCCAATGCTAACATATATTGCAAATTCTAAATCTTGATCAATTAGAGTGGCTTCTCCTATTCCAGCTCCAACTCGAGTCAATAGAATGTCATTTAATTCTGGTTTTCTGTTTCTGCGATAACCTTCAAAATCCTCTTCTGAAACTAATTTATGTTCATCAGGCATAAACTGAAAAGGTTTTACATTTTTTGCCGAAAGGAACATTCTTCCCTCTTTAGTATATTTAGGGGTTTGATGTGTGCCATCAGTAATATATTGGCACAATTCAATCATTCTACACCAAACCCACCCCTCAGGCAATTCATAAGGTATTTCCTCCTCTGAAATCTCAGGCAGTGGTTTCTCCTTTTTGATTTTATTCTCCTTGATCAGGTTTTCTTTCTCTTCCTTGATTTTTTCAAGTAGGATAGATGCGTGTTCGAATGGTATTCCCTGTGCTTGTCGAAGGGCACGCCAATCTCGTGTCAACTTCCCCTGAACAGCCAATTGCAAAATACCTTCTCTAAATTTTTTGATATTTTCTTTTTCGGTAAAAAAGGTGCCGAAATGTTGTTGCAAAAATGTCCACTGACTTGCGGTATCATGTTCAGCCGCTTGGGTCAACTGATTCAAGGCAGAAGTCACAAAGTCTGACTTAAGCTGAATCCGCTCTTTCGTCAAAGTTTCCAATTGCTCCACTTCTGCAAACAATTGATTGACTACTTCTACAATGGCTTTTTGCTCTTCGAGGGGAGGGAGGGAAAACTCCATTTGTTTAACAGTCCCTGTTGCAAGTTCAGTTTGTTTTGTGCTTCCTGAAACTCTACCTGCCAACAAATTCTGGATTAATGGACTTGCGGTAAAAAGCCATAAATAATTGGGTTCGATAAAATTTTTGAGGCCTCTAACTACAGTGACATGTGAGTCTGCAACAACAATTTCAAAGCTGGAACCTGGAAAAATTATTACACGACCAATAGTACCATCTCCGGTAGAATTCCACAATAAATCACCGATTTGAAGAAGCCTTTCCTCTCCATATTTTTTTAGAGATTCTTCACTAATAAATTTTGCTTTTGATATATCAAATCCGCTCCACTGAACACATTTTTGTGAGATGACAGGTATTTTTTGAATGTCACAATAAATGGGTGATTTTCCCCTTTGAATATATTCACAAACATCATTTAACCTTGACCAAACCCAACTCTTCGGTAGTTTATAAGGGATTTCCATTTCCTCAATGTTGGGAAGCGTTTTCTCTCTTTTAATTTTCATTTTCTTTATAAGTCTTTCTTTCTCATCCTTAATTCTTTCCATCAAAACCGAAGCCGGCTCCACATCTGGATTCTCGGTTCGCCATTTCTTTGTCAGCTTCCCCTGCACAGCCAATTGCAAAATTAACCCTCTCAGCTCTTCTGCATTTTGGGGATGCAGGGTCAGTTCTTTAAAATGTTCTAATAACTGCATGGCTTAGCGTAGGGCTTCTGTTAGGACTTTGATAATTTCGTCTTGGATGTCCGAGATTTTTTTTTCGGAGGCTTGATATTTCTTTAGCAGGACTTCAGGACTTTCCAGATCATCTGCTACCTGATGTGGGTTTTTGATGTCCAGGTTGTATCCTCGGTTTTTGATTTCTTCTGCAGAAACCTTCCAGGCATATTGGCTGTAGGTTTCATTTTCCCTGTCATGCCACCAGGCTTTTTCCAAGTCAAATTCCTTGATATGGATGGGTTTGCCTTTGTTGTAGCTCTTGACTCCATCCGGATAGGGATGCTCAAAGTACCAGATGTCTTTGGTCGGCGTTCCTTTTTCGAAAAACAGTAAATTGGTCTTGATCCCCGTGTAGGGATTGAATACGCCATTGGGAAGGCGCACGATGGTATGCAGGTTACACCGCTCCATCAGTTCTTCTTTGATCCGGGTTTTCACACCTTCACCAAAGAGTGTCCCGTCAGGCAAGACCACCGCACTTCGACCGCCATCTTTCAGCAATCGGATAATCAAGGCTAAGAATAGATCGGCTGTTTCCTTGGTTCGGAACTTCTGTGGGAAATTGGTTTCCGTCCCATCTTCTTCCACACCGCCAAAAGGAGGATTGGTCAATATGATATCCACCTTATCACCCGCTCCCCAATCTGCATAAGGTTTGCTGAGAAGATTATCTCTCCGCACCGCAGGCACATCAAAGCCATGCAGCATCAGGTTGGTCGTGCAGAGCAAGTGGGGCAGAGGCTTCTTTTCTATCCCACGGATGGTGGCTTGCAGGTCTCGCTCGTCTTGGTCATTTTGAACCAATTTCTTCTTATGGTTTATGGTACAGGTAAGGAATCCCCCCGTACCGGAAGCCGGGTCGAGAACGGTTTCCTTGAGTTGGGGATCGATGATATCCACCATAAACTGTGTCACCGCCCGAGGGGTATAATACTCTCCCGATGAACCTGCGGATTGTAATTCCTTGAGGATGGTTTCGTAGAGATCATTAAACAAATGACGGTCTTTGGAACTGTTGAAATCGATCCGATTGATCTGATTGATGACCTGACGGAAGAGTGTTCCGTTTTTCATATAGTTGTAGGTGTCCTCAAAGACCGAACGGATAATCTTTGCCTGAGGACTAATGCTGAAATCCAGTTCTTTCAAGGCCGGAAACAGCTCATTGTTGATAAAGTCCATCAGGGCATCGCCAGTCAGACCTTCTTCATTGGCTGCCCAAGTTTGCCATTTCAGTCTGTCGGGAATCGGGCTTTGGTAACCCTCGATGGTGATTTCCCATTCTTCTTCCTTATCTGCAAAAATCTTCATAAAGAGCATCCAGACCATTTGCGAGATGCGCTGTGCATCCCCATCTACTCCTGTG
>NZ_JBGSXS010000459.1:0-7208 GCF_041751335.1 Aquiflexum sp. | reverse complement strand
ACCATATTGGCATTGGCACCTACCAACTCACACAAATTGGCAATATCATTCATAAATGAAATTTTGGTAGCTAGCATGGCATTTGCAGTGTATTTGGTCATTTCAGCAGAGGGAATATCCATATAAATGATTCTATCACCGTTTAACTGGAATGGCTTATATAACCTTTTCATAATCTCTTCCGCCTTTTCATCATCAACACCAATGACTATCCTGTCAGGCTTCATGAAATCTTCAACGGCGGCACCTTCTTTCAAAAATTCTGGGTTGGAAGCAACAGCAAATGGCAAGTCAGAACCTCTTTCATCCAAGGCTGATTGAATTGCGGCTTTTACTTTCTCGCCTGTAGTTACGGGGACGGTGCTTTTAGTAGCAACAACAATATAATCTGTCATCGTCCTTCCAATTTCATCGGCAACTGCCAATACATATTTCAGATCCGCAGACCCGTCTTCTCCTGGAGGTGTTCCAACAGCAATAAATGCCACTTGGGAACCTTGGATAGCTTCTCCAAGATTAGTAGAAAACTGAAGCCTTCTACTGGCAAAATTCCTTTTGACAATTTCTTCTAAGCCTGGCTCGTAAATAGGCATAATGCCATTTTTGAGGTTGTCAATTTTCTTCTGATCGATGTCAACACAGACCACTTCAATACCGACTTCGGAAAAACATGCGCCTGATACCAAACCAACGTATCCTGTACCTACTACTGTAATTTTCATTTTTTAAAAGTTTAATTTTTTATAAATACTGATTTTTTTAATGATTGAGATTCTGTAGATAAATCTACTGAGATAGATTTTGACTATTTATTTGGATGACTAAATCATGTAAATGCAAATAAAATACTTTATGAATATAAAAAAAAGTTTTTTATGTTATTTAATTTGCATTTCATTAAATCAATAATTATCGCACCTAAGTTTGAATCTTATTAAAGATATTTACTTTCCCATTGATCCTTTACACTTATAAAGAATTCCCTACCAAAAATATAGCCAAAGGCAATGATCAAACCCAAGAACACAAAGACAATAACAATTAGTGGTCGTTTTGGAGCTGATTTTTCAATAGGTATTGTTACAGGTTGAATAATAGAAAAAATTGGTGTGTCCTTACTCACTTGAAGTTTAGCTTGTTCCAATTGCTTTGCTAATTCTGTATAAATATTAAAAGCGAAATTATACTCAGCCTCTAATTTTTCTAATTGATTTAGGACTATAGCTGAAGAAAGATTTTGATTTCTATCCCTGAAATTGGCCAATTTTCTTTGGATTTCCTCAAATTCAATTTTCTTTTCCTCAAACCTTTCTTCTGTAAATTTCAACTGCTCCCGTGCATTTTGAATTTTGAATTCAATGACCTCTTTTTGAAGCAGTTCCTCTGCAAATTTTGCCATCTGAGCAGCCATTAAGGATTCCGGCATAGAAAAAGAAAGAGAAACAAAACCTTCTTTTTCATTGAATTGAATGGATACCTGATTGTCCAACCTTTTAAAATGTCCAAATTCATTTTCAGTAACATTAATCAACCCATAACCATTCGAGGGTGAATCAATCACTTTATTATTTTTTATTGTCTTTATCAAGAATCCGGGTAATCCAACGGAATATTTTGAAATTAATGGTAATAATCCTGGACGATAAATACTATCAAAATAGTACTGATAGGTAATTGGTTGGCTATTGCCTTGGGTATTAAGCGTAGCATTCAGTAAGTCTTTCTTGAAGCTTACTGAAGAAACTATCTTGGGATATAGACTTGGGGGAATTTCACTCCCTCCTGACAATCCTCCCAAATTAATTCCAGCCAATGAAGCAAGCCCCCCTAAATTCCCTCCAACTTTTCCTTGCTCTGAGGTCTGAGGAACAAAAGTAGATCCTGCTGTAAATTCATTTTGGGAGACCAATGCAACCAAAACTCCAAGAAGAGCAAATAATACAACAATTGATATCAACAACCTTTTTTTATCCCAAACAGTTTTCGCCAGTTCCAATAAGTCGATTTCATCATTATTTGATGCAGTAGGAATATGGGTTTTTTCCATCTATTCTAAAGATTAAGAAACGATTTTATTTACTTATTGAACAATATTATTTACCAATAAACCCAAAGTAGCAAGACTTGTAGCAATCGCTAACCACCCTTGTATGGACATCGGTTCCCTATCTGGTTTGGCGGGCACAATAATCTCTGATCCTGGTTCTATTGACGGATAAAATTTAAAAAACACGAAGTTGGTTGTTTTTCTTACATCACCATTGGCATAGACTACATAAGAACGTTTTTTTCTAGACCGATCTGTAAATCCACCTGCCCTGGAAATATAACTTTTGAATCCTGCATTTTCCCTATATCTCGATGTTGTCGGAAACAATACCTCTCCCCTCATCCTAACGGTCTGCAACTGCTTGGGAATACTCAATACATCTCCCTCCTGGATAATCAAATCATTTGAACCACCTGGATTCCCCATTATTTCAGACAAATTGATCCCTATCATCTCTTGGGTTTTAATGCTTATTTCTTCTTCCCCCTCTTCATTGACCAAATTCTCAATTGTTTCCCTTCTGAAATCGTCAATCAACAAGCCTCCTTGTTGATTGGACAAGTCTCCTCCCCTTTCGGTGATTTTCTGGTCAATTCTGGAAAGCAATATCTTTTCTGCCTCAGTGGTATCTCTTTTTATCCTTTGTAAATTTTGTTTGACTTCAGTCAAATTTATTGATTTTATCTGATTGTCGCTTGGGCTGGCGAAATACTCATTTCTTCTGATCAAAGTGGCCCCTTTTGGATATGCAAACTGATTTAATCCTCCTGACCTATTCAATAAATCTGAGATTCTTTCATTGGCATGGGCTATGGTATATTCACCGGGAAAGAAAACTTCTCCCTCTACTCTTACCAATCTTTCCCTCTGAAATCCTGGACTTCTTCTCACAATAACATGGTCAAAGGGTGTCAAAACCATATCAACATTATCACCTGTTATCTTAAGATTTCTGTCAATATCTATATGGTAAATTTCAGCCAACTTTCCTGAGACATCATCCTTTACCCTTCTGGCAATTTCAATTTGTGCTGAGGTAGCCGATTCTTTAAAACCGCCTGCCCTCAAAACCAAATCCGCAACCTTCATATTCTCTCCAAATGCAAATGCACCAGGTTTATTTACTTCACCGCTGATAATCACATAGAATTCCTCCCTGAGGTCGTAAATACTTGGGATGTTCAACACATCTTCTCTTTGAAGTATAATATCATCTTCTTCTCCAGTTAAAATGGCCCCGATATTTACGGATACAATTTCCTGTGAAAAATCTGATCTAGTTCTATAGAGTGCTGCTCTATTCATAAAGGCATCGTCTCTCAAACCTTCTGCCCTATTTACCAAATCTTTTACACCCATTCCCGGTTCCAAAGCAAAAGTTCCCGGACGCATCAATGCGCCTGAAACTTGCACCCTGTTTTCATACCTGTCCAATAATTCTCCAAAAATAAACTTGTCACCTTCCTTTGGCGCAAAAGAACCAAAATTTTGTCGGTCGATATTTTCTACTTTAAATTCTTTTTCTGTTGTCCGGAAAACTGTAGCTAAACCAGGATAAGCTGAACTTGCAAAACCTCCTGCAAACCTTATGAGGTCATCAAGATTTTCATCGCTTTTCATTTCAAACAATCCCGGCCTTCTGACAGGACCGGAAATCTCCACTCTTTTCTCAACAGGTGGTATCAATACCACATCATTATCCTCCAACCTGATATTGGAGGATTGGTTGCCATTGACCAAAAAATCATAAATATCCATTTCAGCAACCATTTTGCTGTTTCTGTAGACCCTAATATTTCTGAATGAACCGTTTTGTTTTATACCGCCTGCTGCATAAAGCGCATTGAAAACACTTGCAAATGATGAAAGGGTATAATTACCGGGAGCGAAAACCTCTCCAACCATAGAAATCTGAATCGATCGGATATTACCTACCCTTAGTTGCATAAAGGTATTTGGCGATGAACCTCTTATACCTGAATAAATATTTCCCAAGGCGTTCTTCAGCCTGCTTGCCGCAGCTTCAACCGTCAGCCCTGCAAGATTGATGGGACCCACATTTGGTATGAAAACCATTCCTTCACTATTGATATATAAATCATAAGTAAACTGCGAAGCCCCATAAATATCTACCAACAATTGATCTCCGGAACCTAGAATGTAATTCATTGGAGTTGGGATATTCATGTTGGGTGAAAAGGTTAGTTTTGAATTTCTGAACAACTGATACCCAAAGATTTTTTTCTCTTCCTCAGACAAAGGTTTTTCTTCTTCAATTTCGCCATCTCCCAGATCATCTTCCTGAATCCATTGTCTATTTTGAGATGGTAGGGGTTTTGTTGAATCAGATTGTATTCCACCTTTATTTCTTATTTGATTTATCCTTACCCGAAGTTTAGCTACTTCTGTTGCAGGCATACCTCTTTCTCGAGCCATGGCTTCAAGTTGCTGTTCGGACATACCGGAGGACTCGGCCCTTTTGATCAGTTGTTCAATCTGGGCATCAGAAAGGTTGTCAACCTTTACATTTTGGATATCAGATAGGGATTGGCCTTGAACAAAAGAAACTGTAATTAGCATGATAAACAGTGCTAAAAATAGTTTGATGGCATGTGATGATTCCCTGGAATTAGAGGTCATATATGAATTTTTTGTTTTGATAGCAATGCACATGTACGATGTGAATAGATTCTGATCTTAAAATTTGGATCAAGGATTTATAATATTTTGATACAAGGCAGCAAATTAGGCTAATTTGAACAATTTTTGATGGTGGCATTAAAATTTAGCTTATATTATCATTTACAGCTTCGCCCTTTCAGTCACATTTTCGATAAATGAACTTAGCGGAAAAGGACAAAAAATCTTGTGCTATTTCTTATATAGAACTAGCTCATCCTCAACAGTAGAATTGCCGTTAATATTGAATTTAACTTTTCTCTCAATCAATAGCTCGATCCTTGTTCCCAAGTGGTCAAGATAATCTTCATTGAGGCCCTCTCCTTTGATGAGTACTTCAATGGTTCCTGAGTCAATTCCCTGAGCATAATCTCCTGTAAGCACCACCTCATTTACATCTCCCATTCTTTCAAGTACCGTTTCCAGTAACCTGTCAAAACCTAAATATTTTCGGATAAGATCCTGCAAATTTGAAAAAAGGGGATGCTTGGGGTTAGCTTGGTATTCAATCCTGTTTTTTTCTGCCACCTTCAACAAAAACCCTGCCTCAGTTAGGTTATTTAATTCCTTTCTGATGGCATTAGTTGATTCACCAAATTCTTCAGCCAATCCCCTCAAATGTCCTTGATTTTTGGAATTACTGAAAAACTTGATCAATAACTTTAACCTTGTTTTTGATGTGATTAAATAATCTAGCATAAAAGTGACTGGCACAAAACGAGCAACAAAAGTACTCGCATGACTAATAAAAGCAAAATATTTCAAGTTATTTTAAATTGAATCTTTCAAGAGGTAAATTATTGTATTTTTAATACAAATAATTATCTAAAAATAAGCCTCTTTCTTTAATCACTAAACTTCTCTTTGTATCAAATCTGACTTTTGTAAATACCCTTATCCGGTTTTTCAAATAACTTTCTGAAAAGAGAGCCTGTCAATCCACTAAATCCTCCTATTATAAAACCTACAAGTCCTGTAGCTAACCATAATATATTATCGTTGGATAGCCCCATCAGCTCTGCCATTTTTATTGGAAGTTCTGATTTAGAATCAATGGATATCCAAACTGATAGTAATAACCATGCCAAACCAAAAGATAATCCTGAACCAAAAAAAGAAATTCCCGGAGAGGCCCTCACCAAGTAAGTGACTAAGGCTACTAATATCATTAATCCCCAAAATGGAAAAAAGGGTCCAATTAAATATATAATCAATCCGGTAAGTACAAACAATACAAAAAACTTATTCATACATCATTCCTTAAATATTGTGTTAAATAATTCATTCTCACGCTGGCTTTCTTTTCGTAAATCAAAATTAACATACTCCCCATTTGCCCATTTTTTAACAAAATTACTATAAAATCTACTTCCAGGGTTACCCGATTGTCCTCCAGGATAAATTCCAAATGCTTTTATTTCATCTCCTAACTCAACTACAAATCTCCAACTTGCTCCATTTCTTTCGCTAGTAGCATTCAACATCCCACTTCCACCTCCTGTATAGATATCAGTGTAACTAAAAGACCTGAAGTTTGGCACAAGATGCATTATTGATGTCCCTTTGAAACTAGCCCATGAATATTCTCCCTTTTCTGCTTCCCATTCATTCATTTCGGTAACCATGGATTGAAAAGCGGTCCAAACAATATCTGATGCGGTCTCTATTTTTTCGGTCTCAGGATTATCAAAAAGAATATCATTTGGGGAGTTGGTCAATAACCTACTCGTTTCATATATATTGGGCAAAACAATTGGTTTTTCATTTTGCTTCCATTTTGACCAAATACCATTATTGACATGCTTCCACCAAGTTTGAAATAAAGCCGGTTCCTCTTGGTTGGGAAAAGTGAAATAATTCCATTCCTGTAATTGGTTTAAATACTTTTTGCCTTTAAGATCTAGTGTCTCTACCTTTTCATTAGACAATAAATTCAGCATCACAGGCAAAATTTCAGAACTATGAAGATTGAAATTATCAAATTGAAGGGCCATCATATCCTCAATAGTAATGTTCTCCATTTCATCAAGTCTAATATTGAGCCTCCTGTTTCTGTAATGTTCGAAACTGTTGTCAAAAATATAATAGGGGTAAGATGGGTCTGTTGAATGCTGATTGGCAGAGGATACAAAACCTCTCGATGGATTGATTGTGGCCGGATTGTGTTCATTTGGAATAAAACCTTTCCATTCAAATCGAGGGTCATTTCCATCCATTAAAAACTTTCCCTGTCCTTCCCATTTTAAGGGAAATCTTCCTTGGACCTTCATGGCAATATCCCCACTTTTGGAGGCAAACACAAAGTTTTGGGCCGGTGAGGTGTAGTTGTCCAATGCATGGATGTAATCTTCATGATTTCTTGCCTTATTCAAAAGCAGGAAGGTTAGTTGTTCATTGGATTCCATATGTGCAGTCCATTTGAGAGAGAAATTCACATCCTGTCTTTCAGCCCTGAAATTTTTATCAAAGACTACAGGCC
>NZ_JBGSXS010000458.1:0-4216 GCF_041751335.1 Aquiflexum sp. | reverse complement strand
CCCTCCAAAAATTATTGGATTATTCCATTTATGGCATTAAAGTTTCAGAATTGAAAAAATCAATAATCTGCGACAAACTAAATGAGCTTACCAAAAAAAATGCTTTCGAAAAGTATCTGGGATTATTAGATATCCTGGAGTGTGTTTCAAAAGACAATAAATTAAATTTTATATCATCTTTGGGAATACCCATCCATTCAGTTCAGGAAAATATGCCAAAAATCAATTTGGTTTTTGATTATGTTAGAAGCCATTACAGAGAGAAAATCACTTTAGAGCAGATTGCTGAAATGGTAAACATGTCACCCACTGCATTTTGCAGGTACTTCAAGTATAAAAGTCAAAAGACATTTTCTCGCTTTTTGATAGAGGTGAGGATTGCAAATGCTTGCAGGCTTATGTTACAAAATGATTTAAACACTTCTGAGTCCTGTTATAATTGTGGATATAATAATTTATCCAATTTCCACAAACACTTTAAAAGTATCACAGGATTGACTCCTTTGGAATTTAGAAGCAAAGTTTTAAACAAAACGGATTAAGGATTTTCATAGATTGTTTCAATGCGAATTTCAACAGGATTCGATAAAAGAAATTAATTTTTTAATTCGATGAATATTTTTTGCCTCAAGTTAAAATATCATACCTTTTAGCTAAAATGATTTAATAATTTATAGGTTCGAACAATTTAACTTTACAATCGAGATAGCAGATATAATTTTTTTCAAAATTTACTGGCATCATAAAATTACTTAGACCATAAATTAAGCATTGATTATTTAATCCAGAGAAGATGAAATATGTGAGTTTTATTTTTTTACTATTCTTTAATGGGAATTTATTTTCTCAATCAACACTCACATTATTGGATATCTACAAAAACGGAGTCTATAGTCAAAATCGGTTTGGCCCAATCCGTTGGATGAAAGATGCAAAAGGATATTCAAGCATAGAAAAAAGTACCAGTATTGAAGGGGATGATATTGTCCGATATGATGCGCTATCCGGTGCTCGGTCAGTTTTGATTTCTGCGGAAGAATTGATCCCTTCAGGGGAAAGCAAACCGCTGACTGTGGCAGACTATCATTGGTCAACAGATAACAGCAAACTGCTTGTTTTCACCAACACCAGAAAAGTTTGGCGATATCATACCCGTGGTGATTATTGGGTTCTGGATTTGAAAAGTAGGAAGTTAAGTCAGTTGGGCAAAGGTATTCCGGCCACGACCTTAATGTTTGCAAAATTTTCACCCGATGCCACCAAAATTGCCTATGTGAGTGAAAACAATATTTTTGTGGAATCACTCGGATCAGGGAAAATAACCCAAATTACCGCAGATGGCGATAAAGACATCATCAACGGGACCTTTGATTGGGTGTATGAAGAGGAATTGGATTGCAGAGATGGATTCAGATGGAGTCCCGATGGAGAAAACATTGCTTATTGGCAATCAGATACCAAAGGAGTGGGCACTTTTTATTTGATCAATAATATTGATTCCATCTATTCAAAGCCCATCCCATTACCCTACCCAAAAGTCGGACATACCTTGTCAGCGGTTAAAATCGGCATAGTCTCAGCCTCAGGAGGAGAGACCAAATGGTTTGATTTTTCGGAAGACCCGCGCAACAATTACCTGGCCCGGATGGAATTTATCCCCAATTCCCAGGAAGTGATGGTGCAGCAGCTTAATCGTCGCCAAAACAAGAATACAGTGTGGACAGCTAATATTCAAACCATGGCCATGTCAAAAATCCTGATCGAAGAGGATGATGCTTTTTTGGATATTCATGACAATATCCGTTGGTTGGATGGAGAGAAATATTTCACCTGGACCAGCGAAAGAGATGGTTGGTTGCATTTGTACAAAGTTTCAAGAGATGGCAAAACAGTGGAATTAGTAACTGAGGGGGGATTTGATGTAGAGCGGATAAGCCATATAGATCCCGCTAGCGGTTATGTGTATTACATCGCTTCTCCAGACAATTTCACACAACGATACCTTTATCGTAGTTCGCTTAAGAAAAGAGGAAAAGCAGAGCGGATTACACCCATTGAACTTTCTGGACAAAATGCCTACCAGATATCAACTGATTCAAAATTTGCCATTCATACCTTTCAAAATACCACCACTCCTCCGGTTTACTCTTTGGTCAGCTTACCAAATCATAAAAATATCAGGGTCTTGGAAGAAAACCGGGAATTAAAGCAAAAGTATTCCGATTTGGGTTTGAATCCAAAGGAATTTTTCAAGGTGGATATTGGTGATGTTGTTTTGGATGGATGGATGATCAAGCCGGAGGACTTTGATCCAAGAAAAAAATATCCATTAATCGCTTACGTCTATGGGGAACCTGCAAGTTCCACTGTTCAGGATGCTTGGATGGATGGTGACTTATGGCATCACTACCTGGCAAAATTGGGATATGTAATTATCAGTATTGATAATCGAGGCACCAAAACACCAAGAGGAAGAGATTGGCGCAAATCCATTTATGGACAGATCGGAATTTTGGCATCCTATGATCAAAAAGCTGCGGTTGAAAAGATTCTCAAAACCCACGACTTTATAGATCCTTCCCGGGTAGGTTCCTGGGGTTGGAGTGGAGGTGGGCAGATGACACTCAATTTAATGTTCCGCTTTCCCGAAATTTACAAAGCAGGTTTGGCCTTGGCATTTGTGTCTGATCAAAGACTTTATGATGCCACCTATCAGGAGCGGTACATGGGATTACTGGAAGACAATGAAAAAGGATACAGGGATGGTTCTCCCATCTCTTATGCAGAAAACTTAACAGGAGATCTGATGATCATCCATGGTACAGCCGATGACAATGTTCACTACCAGAGTTTTGAAATGTTGGTGGATAAATTGATCAAATATGACAAGCAATTCTACATGATGTCATACCCCATGCGTGCCCATGGAATTAATGAAAGGGAAAATACCTCCCTTCACCTTAGGAGGACCATGGAAAAGTTTTGGTGGGAAAAGCTGATCCCGGACGGAAAATGAATATTTTAAATGAATAGTAAAATCGAACTGTATCGATCAAATTGAATATTAAAAAAGTTTTAAACAAAAATGAGCAGATATGTTAAATTGGAATGGAGTTTTTCCGGCTATTACAACCAAGTTCACTGAGAATGATCAACTTGATTTAAAGGCCCTTCATGCAAATATTGAAATTCAAATAAAGGCAGGTATTAGTGGGTTGATTTTAGGTGGGAGTTTGGGAGAAGCCAGTACATTGACAGATTGTGAAAAGGAAACGCTGTCAAAATCCACCGTGGAAATGGTAGATGGTAAAATTCCTGTAATTCTCACCGTAGCCGAACAATCCACTAAAAAGGCGATTCAGGCAGTTACTTCTGCAAATCAGTTTGGGATTAAAGGCTTAATGGTACTGCCTCCCATGCGGTACAAGGCAGATGACAGGGAAACAGTGGTTTTTTTTAAAGAAATTGCAAATGCTACCGACCTTCCCATCATGGTCTATAACAACCCTATCGACTATAAAATTTTAGTAAATGAAGACATGTTTGGGGAGTTGGAGGAATGTCCAAATATACAAGCCGTTAAAGAATCTTCAAGGGACATCACAGTAATCACCAAAATGATCAATCGATTTGGTCACAGGTTTAAAATTCTGTGTGGTGTCGATCCATTAGCGTTTGAAAGTCTGGCAATTGGAGCTGATGGTTGGGTAGCGGGTTTGGTCTGTGCGTTCCCTTATGAAACCGTTGCCATATATCAACTGGTAAAACAGGGAAGATTAAAGGAAGCCTTGAAAATATACAGATGGTTTTCTCCATTATTGGAACTGGACATCCATCCAAAATTGGTCCAATATATCAAATTGGCCGAGGTTGCCACAGGATTGGGAACTGAATATGTCAGAGCTCCAAGACTGCCATTAATAGGAGAAGAAAGACAAAAAGTACTAAAAATAATAGAAGATTCATTGAAGGTTAGACCTTCTATACCAAATTTCGAAAAAATTCCCATGTAATTTTATAAGAAATTTTTTTTCGGCACACAATTCACCAACTTTAACTATCAAGTATAAAACCTATTAGTTGAATTGAAAATTGACTGATTTCATGAATATATTTTCTAGAGAAGTCTATATTGATAGGAGAGAAGCTCTCAAAAAAAAAATCGGGAAGGGTATCCTGCTTTTTTTAGGGAATGAAGAAAGCAGTATGAACTTCA
>NZ_JBGSXS010000457.1:0-4667 GCF_041751335.1 Aquiflexum sp. | reverse complement strand
TACGCCACCCCAAGTGTGTATATGGTTGATGGGAAGCAATATGTGGTGATTGCTGCAGGTGGTGGCGGAAAAAACGGCACCAAAGTCGGAGATTCGGTGATTGCATTTGCCTTGCCGGACTGATGCCAACCTTTGAGGTTTTTTTCAAAACCTCGAAGGTTTTCAGGTCCAAAAGAAGGATAAATCTTCGAGATCTTAAAATCTCAATTCAGACTCAAATTCAGAATCCGTTCAAAAAATCTTCAAATAAGCTAAAATATTCAAAATGAAACTTTCCAATAACTACTTAATACCGCTGCTGCTGTCAATTTTATTGTCACTTTCCGCACCAACATTGGCGCAAAAAGGAAATTGGACAAGCATTTTTAATGGAAAAGACCTCAGCGGCTGGCAGGAGCTCAATGGGAAGCATATTTGGGAAGTAAAGGACGGGATGATCGTAGGAAGGACAGTTCCGGGTGAACCTAACGGGTTTCTCTGTACGAAACAGCAGTTCGGTGATTTTGTACTGGAGCTTGAGGTGTCCATCGATACCCTGATGAATAATTCCGGAATCCAATTCCGGTCCCTGAGTTATGAGGATTTCAAAAACGGCCGCGTCCATGGATACCAAATGGAAGTTGATCCAAAGCCACAGCAATGGAGTGGGGCCATTTATGAAGAAGGGGCGGACCGTGGCTGGATTTATCCGCCCGATAAAATGAGCCAAGCTGCGAAAGATGCCTTTAAAAGAGACAATAAAAGCGGGTACCAATGGAACAGCTACAGAATAGAAGCTGTAGGTCCCATGATGAGAACCTGGATAAACGGGGTTCCCGCAGCCCATCTCTTAGACGACAGATATCCCAAAGGTTTTATAGGTCTGCAATTGCATGCCAACAATGAAAACGATCCCCAAGGTAGTTTTTCAATACGCTTTCGCAATATCCGCATACAGACCGGAGATTTAAACCTCACCCCTTTGGATGATACTTTTGTCGTCAACCTGCTTTCAGAAAATCAAAAATCCAAGAGTCAGCAAATTGCCAAACCGTTACGGATCAAACAGGATCAGCATGCCGGGAGTATTTCTGTGTATAGCGCTAAATCAGATCAACCTATTTTAACCCAAATCGCCAGACAAAATGAGCGACCCTATATTCACCCCCTGATCGCACCTGATGGGAATGGAGTGATGACAGAATATCGGCCTGCCCACCACCCGCATCAAACAGGAATATACTGGGGACTGAAAAAAGTAAATGGGCGGGATTATTTTATGAACTGGAAAGATGATTATTGGCGTGGGGTTTCTGCCACTGTATTGGAAGCTGATGGGACCCAGGTAAAATGGCGGACGGTTTACGATATGTTGGATGAAAACGGAAAGACGATCATGGTCGAAACCCAAGATTGGACCATGCAGCATTTTGATGGACAATATGTGCTGGACCTGCAATGGACAGGAGAGGCCAAAGCCGATGTGCTGATGGAAAAGTTTTATGTGGGAGGGCTCTTTGTCCGAATGCCTTGGGTGAAGGAGACGGTAGGTGAAATCATCAGTGCTTCCGGATTACGGAATCTCGAACTTGAAGGGAAGCGTTCCATTTGGAGTGATATCGGGATCAAGCTTGACGGCCGGGATGATTTTGCACACATCGCCATATTTGACCATCCCGAAAACAAGGCCTTTCCGACTCCATGGCGGGTGGACAATGAGTTGGGAATGGGTCCATCCAGACAGATTTTGGGAGATTGGAAAATAGCGGAAGGAGAAAAGGAAGTCATCCGGTACAGGTTATTGGTTTATACCGGAGAGTTGGATAAGGGAATGTTGACAGCTATTTGGAAGGATTTTATTAAGCCTTGATAGAGAAAATAGTCTTGGTATGCTCAGGATAACCCAAAATATTTTTAAATCAAATACCACAAAAGCTTGGACTGTCGAAAGCAATCCCTAGATATGACCTTCAGTCAGAAAGTGAGGGATGGAGAAATGTCTTTTGCCATTCGATAATTTTTTTTTATATAATCATTTTATTAAATTATCATGGGGTCATTTATACTGAATATAGACTCTTAATATTGAGCAATAGAAGTTAACAAAATTCTATTTTATTGGATAGTATACAAATATGCTTTTCAAATATTACAATTTAAGCTAAAAACCTACCCAAAATTCCATGAAAAAAATCTCTCTGCTGATTGTCTTTTTAATATGCAATCTTTCAACTGCATACTGTAGTGATGTGATTTCTATTACCTATAATACCAATCTTGAACAACTTTCATTCGCTGTCAATAACTTGAAGGAACAACTTTTTTACAAAGGAAAACATTTGCGTATCAATGATATCAACAGTGGTTTAGGAGAAACTGATATTCTTGTTATCACCAAAGAAGATATTCAAAAGCCTTTGGATACCATGGTAACCGAGGCTGATTTTGAAGGGTTAAAGTCTGAAGGTTATAGATTTAAAAGAGTAAATAATAGCAATACACTCTTGGTACTTGCCTCAGATGAAAAAGGTGCAGCTTATGGCGTACTGGAATTGAAAGAGTACCTGGAGCTTAACTTGGATTTAAAAGAAATCAAAGATAAAGTGGTCAATCCTGCTTTTGAATACCGGATTGTCAAATACAATCTGCCATGGTCTCCTTATAGGTCCAATCTGGCAACAGAGGTCCACACCCATATCAGCAGGGATATTGTTTTTTGGGAAAGGTTCTTGGATATGATGGTTGAAAACCGGCTTAACGTGCTTTCACTTTGGAACAACCACCCATTTCCATTTATGATAATATCTGAAAACTATCCAAAAGCATGCCCTTTTAGCAAAGATGAAATGGAGGAATGGAAGACTTTTTGGAAAACACTTTTTCGGATGGCCAAATTAAGGGGGATTCAAACATTTATTGTTAACTGGAATATTGTGGTTTCTCCCGAATTTGCTGAGGCTTATGGCGTAAATGAATATAATGACCTTTCTGAAATAGTTAAAAAATACACTAAAGAATCAGTCACTCAAATGATCAATGAATACGAGGATTTGACAGGCATTGGAGTGACCCTTGCAGATTGGATGGGAAATTTTGGTGAGAAAGAAATGACTCCACAAAAAAGGGAAGATTGGATTGAAGAAACCATTGTGGCAGGCATGAAAGAAGCAAATAGGCCTGTCAAATTCATCCATAGATCTGTACTGGCAGGTGACCCTATAGCCATGAGAGAATTGATCGATAGGGCAGAATTGGAAGAACCGGCTTTGGTTGAGATCAAATTCAATTGGTCGCATGGACATTCCACTCCCAAATTGGCCATCACACATGATTACCACTCCGGAGAACTGGATGATAGATTTTGGAATCCTATGCCACAGAATTATAGGATTCAATGGATGATAAGAAATGAAGATTTTTTCATTTTAAGATGGGGCCAGCCTGATTTTATCAGAGAGCATATCAAAGAGAATGCAAAAGACTTTGTAAACGGATACTTTATTGGTTCGGAAGGGTATATCCCGGCAATGGACTATTCCCATAAACCTTCTCCTTTTAAAACCTGGCAGTATGCTTTTGAAAAGCAATGGATGTTTTATAAAACCTGGGGACGGCTGCTTTACCAACCTGATACCCCCGATAGTTATTTTATCAATCAATTTGAACTGAGATATGGAGTGGGGAAAGGAGCACCACTTTTGGAAGCTTCTAAATTGGCAAGTAATATGCCTTTGAGATTGGCTTCTTTTTATAGGTCAACATGGGACTATACGCTTTATTCTGAAGGATTTATTGAAGCAGAACCTTCCTCTAAAACGGAATGGTTCGATAGGTCATCACCCTTTATTTCTATTGACCAACTGATCAACCATGAAACATTGGATCCCGATATGATTTCGATTGTCGATTATTCCAAAAAAACCATGAACAAAGAAAAAATCGGATCAGATCAAATCACCCCGCTTGAATTAGCAGAGGAATCCGAAAATGACAGCAAACGTGCATTGGAGTTGATAGGTCCGTTATATTCCCAAACCAATGAATATTCCGGAGCGCTTGTGTCCGAATTGGATGATATCTCCACTTGGAGTTATTTGGGGATTTACTTTGCCGATAAATTAAGGGCAGGTGTAGCGCTTGAGGATTTTAGAAATACCGGAAATATTGAAAAAAAGAAATTGGCCATTGGTCTTTTGGAAAAATGCCTGGAGCATTGGGATCAGGTTATAAAATACACCAAGGACAGGTATAATCCCACGCCACATGTAAGTACCCAAAGATATGGGGAAAATTTCACGGAATTCTCTTGGGAACTTCTTAGACCTCAGGTTGTAAGAGATATTCAAATTGCAAAAGATTCAAAATAAACCATCATGAAAGGAAATTCAAACCAAATTCCACCCCAGTCCCAAATATCAAATGGTGATACATTGACCCGAAGAAATTTTATCCAAATGGGAGGAGTGGTTGCAGGTGGACTAATGCTAAGCCCTGCAGTAGCCACTGCTAATTTTAAAA
The DNA here is from genome assembly GCF_041751335.1 of Aquiflexum sp. Classification (GTDB taxonomy): domain Bacteria; phylum Bacteroidota; class Bacteroidia; order Cytophagales; family Cyclobacteriaceae; genus Aquiflexum. The sequence continues at coordinate 170 of NZ_JBGSXS010000457.1, read as the reverse complement.
ATTGGTCCAAGGAATCTATAAATAGTCAGTGGTACCATAAGCCCGTAAGGATCATGCATACGGTTTTGAGGGAAATTGATGCACGCAATTATGATTCTGGTAAGGTGGTGGATTACCTCAAAAAAGGCGGATACAATACCTTGTGTGTTAATGCGGGGGGGATTGTGGAT
>NZ_JBGSXS010000456.1:0-30747 GCF_041751335.1 Aquiflexum sp. | reverse complement strand
AAGTGGCCAAAGCCATGCCGGAAGAAAATTATGGATTCAAACCGGAAAACGAGGCCATGACTTTTGGGGGGCAGCTGCTTCATATTGTGGACAATATCAGTTTTCTCACACGGCTTATTTCGGGCGAATCCAACACATTTTATGACAGGACCAAAGCAGAAGAGTTAAGCAAGGATCAGATCCTCGAAATCCTCAAAAATGCCAACGACTATATCGGGAAGCTGATTGTGGAAATTTCAACTGATGATTTGAATGCCGGCATTGAATTTCGTAAATTGGAAATGAGCAAAGAAAATATTTTTTACTTATTGAGAGATCATCAGGTACATCATCGTGGTCAATGCATTGTCTATCTCAGAATGGCTGGAGTAAAAGCTCCTGCTTATGTGGGTTGGTAATCAGCAATAAGATATTTAAATGAAGTTAGACCAAAAAATGTGATAAGCCAAAAATATCAAAACTTATGAAGATCAATAAACCCAAACTTTTAATTTTTGATGTCAATGAAACGCTACTGGACTTAAGTCCACTAAAAACCACTATCAACAATGCTTTTCAAAATGACTATGTTTTTGATTCTTGGTTTTCGCTATTGCTTCAATATTCCTTGGTTGAGACCACCACGGAACATTTTCAGGATTTTGGCACAATTGGAAAGGCCGCTATTCAAATGCTGGCTGAAAAACATCATGTCCCCTTAACACATGATGAAATTACGGATATCCTCGGTTGGATAAGAAAATTACCCCCTCATAAAGATGTCATTGAAGGTCTTCAAATGCTGCAGGAATCAGGATTTAGGCTGGTCGCCCTGACCAACGGTACTTTGGAGGTAGCTAAGGAACAATTGCAATATTCGGGATTAGAGCAATTTTTTGAACAGGTCTTCAGCGTGGAAAGTGTCAGGCACTATAAGCCCCATGGTCTGACCTATATGAATGTCCTCCGGCAGATGGATATACCAGCTTCCGAAGCCATGATGGTAGCTTGTCACGCATGGGATGTCACCGGAGCGCAAAGGGTTGGATTGCAGGGTTGTTATATTTCCAGACCTGGAATGGTTTGGTATCCATTGGAAAGGAAACCTATTATCACAGCAGATACAGTCATTGGTGTAGCAGAAAAAATCAAAAAGCTATTTAAAGTATAGAGGTTGATAAAAATCATCTGCCACAACAACATTTGTATTAATTATTTATACCAATAATCAAAGTTAGGGCAAATCCCAAAGCTGAAATAATAAAACCATACATAAATACATTGTAACTTTTTCTTAACAAGGTGTATTTTTTATTCAATACAATACCCAAATAATAAATATCCCGAATCATCGTAGAATATAGAAAATCTGCATCCTGCATCATGGTTTTCATCCCCGACTCATAGGTCTCGAAATCCATTTTATGGAAATTACCAAAGTAGAGTAAATTTGATTTCTTATTATCAATGTCTTTTTGGGTAATATTTCCTTCCGTGACTTTTGGACGGGTAGCAAGCACCGCAAATACTATAGTCACAAGGTTGGTAAGCAGCAGCAGGATAGTAGGAATAATAAATTGTGGCTGCTCTTCCAATTTTCTGATCAATACGGTAACGATGATGGAGACAATTATTGAGTTAACAGATATCATAATGTTAGCTTTATTGTCCGCAATTGAAGATAGCTCCAAGTGATTTTTTGAGGTGGTCCTGAACATAGTCTCTACCCCTCTTTCTGGAAGATTCTTCTTTATCATTTTCAAATCCTTTCTGGCTTGTTTTGCCGCTTTTTTCTCTTGTTTTCTCTGGATTTCATGTTGGAGGAGGTCGAGATTTTTTAACTTTCCTTTTTCATACTCCTTTTGCGCAATTTCAGTATGATATTTATGATTTTTAAGAATCAAATAGGTTTCCTTCAACCATTCTGTTTCACTTTTGTCATATTTCCCGAATTCAACCATTTCCTTGTATAGGGACTTGGATTTTTCGACAAATCCATCTTTTGCAAAATGGGAAAGATCGGCATCACAGATAATCTTTTCTAAAATGCCCTTAGGATGTTGGGGCATTCTTGTAGCCAAAATACAGGATTCCACTTTGTCAATAAGCTTACCTTCAATCTGAAACTTTTCAAAAAAGGTTTTGGCATAAAGAACACTTTTTTCCTCATGATTTTCGATCACATCCTCCCAACAACCCGTGTCATGAAACCATGCAGAAACTAGAAGTATTTCTTTATCAATCTCATTGATTTGGTGAAAATCAGCCAAATACTGACAAGCTGCCGAAACTTCCTCTATATGGTCAAGATTGTGATAGGTAAACTTTCTACTATCACTTTTTAAAAAATGTGCCGTCACCCATTTTCGCACTTTCTCTAATAAGTCATTATTTTCTTTCTTCATTTTTTGAATTGAAAAAGGTCCTTTACAATATAAATTTAAAGTTGACTGTCTTTCACCTCTTAATTTGTAGGCTTGCCGACATTATTTGTTTTATAAGATCCTGAGATTCGTTTTTCTCTTGGACTATGAAACTTACATTTAAATATTTTCTTCAACTTCCTATTTGCTTTCTACTGGTATTTGGAAATTTTTCACCTTTGATTGCCCAAAATCCTATCAAACAGAGGGTTTTTCTTATTGGAGATGCCGGAGATTTAGATGAAGGTCAGCATTTAGTTATGGATAAGGTGAAAAAACTGATCGATGACCAACCAAAGGATTTGAAGACAGACTATATTTTTTTAGGTGATAATATTTACCCGAGAGGAATGCCTGAAAAAGGAAATGACTATGAGGATGTCAGTTGTGAAATCCTAGATGCCCAACTGGATATCATCAATTACAAAGAGGGAAGACTTTGGATGATCCCGGGAAATCATGATTGGGAACAGGGAAAGCCCGGTGGCTTTAATGCCGTTTTGCGACAACAAGCCTATCTGGATTCTATTGCTAACCCAAATGTACAATGGCTTCCAAGAGATGGCTGTCCAGGTCCTATTGACATCAAGTTCAATGATAACACTATATTGATAGTCATGGATACCCAATGGTGGGTACATCCTTTTGACAAGCCAGAGGAGTTTTCGGATTGTGAATTCAAAACACGGGATGAAGTGATGGCAGGATTAGAAGACATCTTTCTCCAAAATAAAGACAAACTAATTCTGTTTGCTCTCCATCATCCTCCAAGAACCTTTGGAGAACACAACGGTGCATATACTCTCAAAGACCATCTTTTTCCTTTGACCGCAGCCAACAAAAACCTTTACATCCCTTTACCGCTTCTTGGATCCATATACCCTGTTTATAGGACATATTTCGGAAGCCTTCAGGACCAAGCCCATCCCCTTTACAAAATGCTGATTGAAAGGGTAAATAAAATTATCGAAAAACACCCCCAGGTGATTACTGTTTCGGGACATGATCATTCCTTGCAATATTTACAAGAGGATAATGCCCACTTTATAGTTAGCGGTTCCGGCTCAAGGTCAACAAAACTCAAAAAAAAGAATCCTTTGGAATTTGGAGCAACTTCCAAAGGTTTTGCGATACTGGATTTCTATGAAAACAATGCTGTAAGTCTTTCCTTTTTTGACTTGGAAAATTCAGATCCAATTTTTCAAAAGACACTTTTTGAAGATATAAATAGACCTTTTTACAGTCCTGAAGGGGATGATTTGGAAGAAGTTGTATCATTTCCGGATAGCGTAAGTACTCCAATCAGTTACCTCTATTATGTAAACAAGCTTCAAAGAAGGTTTTTGGGGGAAAATTACAGGCTGGAATGGCAGACCTCTGTTCCCCTGTCAGTTTTTAAAATCAATGAAGAAAAAGGAGGTTTTGAAATAGTCAAAAGAGGCGGGGGTATGCAGACCAAATCCCTCAGATTAAGAAACCTGAAAAATGAAGAGGAATATGTTCTCAGATCAGTAGAAAAATATCCGAGTTTGGCCATTCCCTCCATTTTGAGACAAACAGTTGCGAAAGATATTGTTCAGGATCAAATTTCTGCTTCGAATCCTTTTGCTTCTTTGGTAATTCCCACCTTGGCGAATGCTGTCGGAGTGTACCATACAGACCCAAAACTAGTTTGGCTCCCTGATAATCCTTCACTCAGGCTTTACAGGGAAGATTTTGGCGCTAATGTCTTCCTTTTTGAAAAAAGATATGCCACGCCGGATGATATTAAGAAAAAGGATTTCAAAACTTTCAGTACGGATAAAATGATCCAAGCTACCTTGGGTGACAATGATTATGTAGTCAATCAAAGGGAAGTTCTTAAGGCCAGGATGTTGGATTTATTTATTGCAGATTGGGACCGTCACGATGACCAATGGACTTGGATAGGAATAGAAACCAAAAAAGGAAGAGAATTTGTCCCCGTGCCAAGAGACAGGGACCAGGCATTTTTTGTCAATCAGGGATATTTACCCAAAATAGCAAGCCGCAATTGGATTATGCCCAAACTCCAGGGTTTTGATTATGATTTGAGAAATGTCAATGGCTTTATGTTCAATGGAAGGTATTTTGACAGAAGTTTTCTTAACAAACTTGAAAGAGCAGATTGGGAAGAAATCTTGGATGAAGTATCTGCTTCATTGACGGATGAGGTGATAGAGGAGTCAGTCACCAATTTACCTGATGCCATCTATAACATCAGGGCGCAAGAAATCACCTCAAAATTAAAATACAGAAGAAACTGGCTTAAAGAAAAGGGGCTTGAATATTATGAATTCCTGGCTAAGGAAGTGGATGTGGTTGGGAGCGAAAAAGATGAATTGTTTGAAATCACCCATTTCCCGTCTGGAAATATTGCTGTTCAGGTAAGTAAAATTTCCAAGAAAGGAGAAACCAAACAAAGCCTTTATGACCGTACATTTTATCCCGAAGAAACGGAAGAAATAAGGCTATTTGGTATAGGAGGAGAAGATGTTTTTCTTATTGGCGGAAATGGCCCGGGAAAAATAAAACTCCGGGTAATAGGAAGTGTAAAATCCGACAGTATTGTTGATGAAGCTTTTCTTGAAAAGAAATCACAGATAATCTATCAATGGAGCAAAGATGATGATTTTATACAAACCGGTAAAAACAGTAAAATAATTAGTTCTCAAAAATCTTCAATTTACGACTACAACAGAAAAGCTTTCAAATATGAGGTTACCAGTCCACTACCTTCTCTGGAATTCAATGCAGATGATGGTCTGTTTTTGGGTGCCGGAATTCAATGGATAAAGCAGGGATTCAGAAAAGAGCCTTATAAAACCCTGCATTCTTTAAAAGGAAATGTTGCCTTAAGAACCGGAGCTTTTAACTTTTACTACAGGGGACATTTTGTAGATGTAATAAAAAATTGGGATTTGGAATGGAAAACTGATGTAAGGGCTCCCAATTATGTCAACAACTTCTTTGGTTTTGGCAACGAATCCTCAGGGATAGATTTTGAAAACCATGATTTGGATTTTTATCGGGTAAGGTATAATATGGTCAACATGGGGCTCTATTTGAGGAAAGAAGTGGGTGCGTTTGGAAACTTCAAAATCGGTCCTATCTTAGAATACACTAGATTGGATGGAGAAGATAATGAGGGCAGATTTATCAATAACGAGGAATTGAGTGGATTAAATACCTTTGATATCAATCAAAGAAAACTCTTTTCCGGAATTCAATCCAGATTTGAAATCAATAAAAAAGATAATGAAAAAATACCCTCAAGAGGGATTCACTTTGTAGCGGATGCACGTCATTTAGAAGGATTGAATGAGTTCAGCAGGAGGGTTACAATTTTAAATTCTTCTTTATCATTATATTGGACTTTTAGGGAGGCTTCCCGATTCACCTGGGCAACAAGTTTTGGAGGTGGGTACACTTTTGGGGATTATGAATTCTTCCAGGCCCAAAACCTTAGTGGCAAGACTAATTTAAGGGGATTTAGGAGATTTAGGTTTGCAGGTGATGCTATGGCTTATAATAATACTGAATTACGGATCAGATTTGTCAATTTCAAAACCTATTTGTTTCCGGCATCAAGCGGAATATTGTTGTTTCATGATGTTGCAAGAGTTTGGTTTGAGGGTGAAAATTCCCGAAGATGGCACAGAAGCACAGGTGCTGGAATTTGGATCGCACCCTTAAATCGTGTTGTCATTACAGGTTCAATGGGATTCACCAGGGAAGAAAATCTATTGGCTATCACCTTTGGATTTCAATTTTAAAGAGGTTTAATGATGAAAAAGCATACTTATTTTGACAGAGATCTGAGCTGGTTGACATTCAACCACCGGGTACTTTTAGAGTCCACAAATCCGACTAATTCGATTAGTGAAAGGATCAAATTTTTGGCCATCTTCTCATCCAATTTGGATGAATTCTATAGTGTAAGATATCCGTTTATTAAGGCTGTACAAAAAATAGAAACTAAAGAAGGAACAAAAAAACCTAATTTGAATATCAGTGAAATGGCTGATAGAATCATTGGTAAACAACTTAATGATTTTGGTAAATCAATCAGGTCCATAGTCCGTGGTCTAAAATCAGAGGGGATTCTATGGGTATATAATGCCCCAATTCCAAACATTATCCTACAAGAAATCAACTTGTATTTTCTTAATGTGATTTTGGGACACTTACAAATCATTGATATGGGGAAAAAAGATATTGATTTTTTCCCTGAAAACAACAAGATTTATCTGGTGGTTACCGTGAAAAATAAAAAGGAAAAAAAGATCATTATCCCTTTACCTTCATCGCACATTCCCAGGTTGGTTCTGTTTGAAAAAAATGGTAAAAAGTATGTGGTTTTCTTGGACGACATCATCAAAACCAATTTGAAATGGGTTTTCCCAAATTCTGAAATCAACATGATTTCCAGCTTTAAAGTCACCAGAAATGCGGAGATAAATTATAGGGAGGAAATTAAAGGTGATTTTCTGGCAACTTGGGAAGAAAAACTCAAAAAACGTGATTATGGACTCGCCACAAGATTGCTGTATGATCAGGATATACCGGTTGAATTTTTGGAACAATTCAGATCTCAATTAAATCTTAAAGCTGCCTCCTTGGTCAAAGGAGGTTCTTATCATCATCTCAAGGATTTGTTTGATTTTCCCAAAATAAATGAGTTGGAAAGCAAACCTATCCAATGGCCAACAATTTCTTATCCGCTTAGTATTGATAAGAGTATTTTTGAACAGATCGACAATACAGATATCCTAATACATACACCATATCATACATTTGACCCAATCGTCCGTTTTTTTAATGAAGCTGCAACTCATCCAAAAGTGAAAGAAATTTATTTGACTATTTACCGGGTAGCACAGGATTCAAAAATTTTGAAAGCTTTGATTTCAGCGGCAAAAAACGGGAAATCAGTGACAGTTTTTGTGGAACTCAAGGCCAGGTTTGATGAAGAAAACAACCTGAATTGGGCTAAAATCCTGAAGAAGGCAGGCATCAATATTATTTATAGCGATCCTACATTAAAAGTCCATGCCAAAGCAGCTCTTGTAAAACTCAAATCCGGTAAATCAGAAATCTTATATGGTCTATTCGGCACCGGAAATCTTAATGAAAATACAGCAAAAATTTATACCGATCACTTCCTGTTAACTTCAGATATCAACCTTACCTCAGAACTCAAACAGGCATTTATATTTTTGGAAAAAATCAAAACTCCCCCAAAAAAAGAAACATTGACTTTCAAAAATCTTTTAGTGGCACAGTTTAATCTTTTGGAGAAATTTCTATTGCTAATTCAAAATGAAATCAAAAATGCTCAAGAAGGTAAAAAAGCCGAAATTTTCATCAAATTAAATAACCTCGAGGAACAGTCACTAATTGATGCCTTGTATTTCGCCTCTAATTCAGGAGTTAAAATTCGGCTATTGGTCAGAGGGATTTGCCGCTTGGTTCTAGGCATTAAAGGTCAGAGCGAGAACATCACAGTAAAAAGAATTGTCGATAGGTTTTTGGAACATGGTCGGATTTTTTCATTTCTTAATGATGGAGATTCTCTAATTTACATGGGTTCGGCGGATTGGATGAACCGAAATATCCATCATAGAATTGAAATTTGTTTTCCCATACTCAATGAGCTGTTAAAACGTGAGATTTGCCATATCATGGAGCTTCAATGGTCTGACAATGTGAAGGCTGTTGAATTGAAAAGACTATTGAAAAACATCCCGGTAATTGACTCAGAACCAAACGCCCGCTCTCAAAAAGCAATACTGGATTATTTATCAAAGATCTAAAACAAATATGACAGTCCAAGAGACCCGTAAGTATGTCTGGTACTAAAATTGGAATCAGCTGATATTAAGTGCCTACTTAACCTTATCCCAACCGGTCCTGACTGCATCATCAAACCAAAATCAAAACCTGCCATCCTATTTCTTTTATTGAGCGCATTGGTCGTATTTCCAATTGCTTCCTTTCCCAAAGTAGTATCGATCAAACTGATTCTCCCAAAACCTTTTGCGAACAAAAAGTATTCATTTTTGGCTTTTTTGGAAGTATTGTTCAGATTGGTTCCATAATATTTAGTATTTGAAAGCGAGCTATTGAATATTCCTGCCCTGATGATTACACCCTGTTGAAGATAGGTTTGAAAATTACCAATGGCAGCTTTGCTCTCAGGAACAATTTGTATCCATTTAGCCACGGGAACTGAAAAGGCATAGGTTCCACTGACTCCATAGATAAATTTATTGGAGAGTTGATTCTCCCACCCTTCAAACACCGGACTGTCTATCAACCTGTGAAAGTTATCCTGAATCCACTCTGCCCCTGAAATCTGCCCGCGTGCTCCCAATGAAAGTCCTAAGGAATAAAATCTTTTTTCCTGGGCGGAAGATAAGTTTTGCTCCAAAACTGTAATCCCTGCAAAGGGTCTTATTTCTGCATTATTGAGATTCTTTTCAAACTCAGGTGTAAATCCTTTGACAGACAAATTTGCACCATACAAGAGTTTGGAGGATTCTTTATTTTTCACAAAAAAGAATGCTTTGTTAAAACCACTTTGTTCCTTTATAGTCTGGCGATATCCTAAAAACAACCCGAAGGAATAGAATTGGTCGCTATTATGCTTGAATCGAAAAACATCATTATCATGATAGAAATAGACTGCATTATTTCGCACTCGGTCTTGGGCATTTAAAAAGGTGATGACATTTATAATGACGATAAATGTAAGCACACTGCGAATAAAGATTAGCTGTTTGAATTTCATTGGGGTAGTTAGATGGCTTTGTATAATTAGTCGAACTATCCATACTTTCCTGACAGTCTTTAAAAGACAGAATCCAGCTGATTATTTTCGCTTCTTAGTGTTTTGACTTTTCTAAAAATCTGAAAAAGAAGAATATAAACAAAAATTGCTACCGGCAAGGCCACCAATATCCAGGCCCCTACTGCCAGTGCCAATCTTCCTGAAAAAACTGAAAGCGTCTCAAACAGGCCTGTAGAAATTGAGGCTTTCAGCGTAGATAAATCCATCGCCACTGGCTGATACCCAAATACAAATTCTCCGATCCTGATAAATGGAATCAACAACAGAAACAGTAATGGAGTAAGCGCATAACTTACAGTGATCATGATGGGAAGATTTAACTTTAATTTTAAGGCCAAAAATGTAAGAATAACGGTTGTGGTTCCATATATGGGAAATACCCCAACAAAAACGGCCAATGCAATACTCATTGCCAATTCCTTTGGACTCAGCCCCTGTTGGAATAATCGTTTTAATTTTTGTTGATAATTTCTAAACCACATGATGTACAGCTTCCATATATTTTTTTAACCGCTTCATATTCAATCTATTTTCCATTTTTAAAATCAAAGAAAATATGGGTACTATGATCAACCTGATATACCAAATTGGGGAGGGGTAAAAATGATTACCAATACTTATACGGGTCTGGTTCCGTCCAGTTTTTTCAAGATGATATAGAATAATAAAATCAATATTTGGACTTTTCATATGTGCCCTTTCAATCAATTTCACATCTTTCTCATCATCTTCTAGCTGTTCAATTTTAATTTCTATTTGATTTCCTCCAATCAGGCATTCATGAGAAGTAGATACTCTATTGATTTTATGTTCCTTCAAGGTGATTTTTTTTAGATTCCTCATCCATTTCAACCTTTTATCAGGTTCGGTTAAAGCTAAAATCAATTCTTGATAACCATACTTTATATCTATGGCAGATTTCGCTTTGATGTCAGGTAAATTGACAATATTTCTGGAAGGAGGCTCTGTGATTTCTGATTTGAGATCACTTAATATCCGGTAATAAAAGACAGTGGGTTCTAAGCCTTCCATAATTTCTCTCATGACCATCATATCAAAAATCTTGATATCCGGTAAACAAGAAGCTTTTATAAAATCATCACTGAACAATAAATATTCATTTTGGCCAATTCCGTTTTTTAAAAGTCTATGAGCCAAAATAACATCTTTACCTAGCAGTTTGGAATATCCACCTACTTGATAAATAGAAAATTCGCCAAAGTGTACTATAAATTTAAGGGAAAGAGAATCCGTAGAAGTACAGGCCCCACAATGACAGACCCTGTCTCTGTCATAATATTTTAGATGCTGGTGAAACTTCTTGAAAATATTGATACATAGGGCTGTAATCTTATCAAAATCAGGCTTATCAATAAACTTATAAAATAAAATGGCATCGCCTTCAATCTCAGAAAGCAGAAATAAATCACCGGTTTCTTTGATAATCAATTCCAGCAATTCCGTGATAATATGCTGGCTGTGGCTGATTTCGGTATGATTGATAAAATGGGTAAAACCACTGATGTCAGGGATAAAAATGGTCCCAGTTTTGGAATTAGCAAAAGATGTATAATTATCCATTTTCGGTATACCCGTAATTTTTACTTTGGAAAGATCACTTGGCTTCAATCGACCAAACCTGTTTACCTGTATTCAGGATTGGGATGGTCATGGTCGCTTTTGTCCCACTGGCTTCGGACATTCCCATGGGCAGGAAAACCATTTGTCAACAGAAAAGCCAAATGCATCAGATTCCAGGTCATAAAAGTGGTATTTCTGGTGGTAAATTCATTTTCAAGACCGCCGCTGCCTTCATCCAAATAACTGGGACCTGGCCCTGCCTCCCCTATCCATCCTGCATCGGCTTGTGGAGGAATGGTATAACCCAAATGTTGCAGGCTATAAAGGATATTCATCGCACAATGTTTGACGCCATCTTCATTACCTGTAATCAGACAGCCACCTGCTTTACCATAGTAGGCATATTGACCTTCTTTATTCAGGTTTCCCGAAAAACCATAAAGTCTTTCTATTACTTTGGTCGCTATGGATGATTTCTCTCCCAACCAAATCGGAGTCCCGATAACGAGAATATTGGCATCCATCACTTTTTTCTGAATTTCCGGCCACTCATCTTTGTCCCAACCATGTTCGGTCATGTCTGGATATACCCCAAAGGCCACTTCAAAGTCCACTACCCTAATCAGTTCTGTTTTGACCCCATTGGCTTCCATAATCGTCTGAGACATGGCCATCAAACCTTCAGTATGGGAAAGAGCAGGTGATTTTTTCAAAGTACAATTGAGAAACACCGCCTTTAAATCAGAAAAATCGGTTTTGTTATCAGCATTCCATTGTGTTTGTATTTTATTCAGTTTGAATCTCATGAGACTTTGGTTTTTTTGAAAATGATTATTTTGAATCAAATCAAGATTATAAATAAATAATTCAGTTTGAGGAGATTGACATTTTTTGGATAAAATCTATATCAATTTTCGGGTAGATCTTACTTTGTGCTTTCTGAAATAAGTCATCACCAAATGGTCCTATATTTTTCAGTACAAATATTTTGTTTTTCTGAATCAATGTGATTCTTTGAAAATGGCTAGGATAGCCAAAAGAAAAACCACTATCAAGATGGATCAATTCTTTGCCTTCTAATTCATAAAATGAAGAGAACTCGATTCTGCCCTTTTCATCAAATCTCCTGCAATAAAAAAATGTTCCGATTTGTTTGATATCATACCAAGATCCAGCACCTTCTCCTGACAGCCATTTTGCGGTATTTGGAATGGCTGCATGTCTTTTCGGGGCTTCCAACACCTGATTCAATAACCTACATTTGGGCGGTGGCGGCAGATCATCATTTCCAACCATGATAACATTTCCGGAGGATTTCACATTTCCCATTGGGGTAGGTGTAATGCTTTTCGGAAACTGCAGTTTTAAATAAATCCCAATATATGGTTCTCCTGCTTTGACTACATCATTGACAAATCTGGAGCAGTTACTACCTTTTATAGCAAAAGGCCCATAGGGAAGTGGAGAAGATTCCTGCATTTCCAAAGCCTTTTGATTGGCTTTCTTAAAATTAATCTGACAGATAGAAGCAAATAATTTTCCCTGCCCGTGACAGGCTTCTCTTTTGGAAAGCATCTTTAAAATCTCTTTTACATTTGTAATATCTCCAAATTCATCATAAAGTGCTTGTTGCTTGATTACCAATTCCGGGTCAGTCAGTTCACCTCTCACTCTTCCATATTGATAGGGCGCATGGTATCTTCCAAAATCATAATAATGACATCGTCCTGTTTTTCCCTCAATCAGGACAACAGCGGCATGTCCAACCGCATAATAATGATTTTTACTTACTCCAAAGTAAGCCATCAAATTGTCATACCAACTACCCGGCTGTTTGCACCAGGTCTGTGGCCAAGCCAATACTATTGCCAAATCTTTTGGTCTTTCCCTATTTCTTTCCATGATTTCTGTTTTTATGGGGTTAAGAAGTGGCTATAGCATCTGAAATTTGAGAATTTTTAAATTTGATTGTTGCCGGTGCAACGCCGAAATCTTCATCCACAAGATGGGAAAGCTGCAAAGCTGATAAACCTATTTTCATCAGCGCCTGATGGTGGATACTATGTTCCAGATTATAAGCAAGTTCCCTAAAGATTGAAGTCTGAATAGTCAGTTTTTTTTCCGAACTGGCAGAAAAAGACCCTATCAAAGAAAGGCACCTGTCACTGTCCAAATTGAAGATCTTTTCAGAGATTTCTTCGATGGTCTTTAAGGCAAAGGCTGGATCAGAATCTAATCTCAAATTCCTTTTCCTGTTGTCATAATTGACTTCATTTGTCGCTGTACCATCCAATAGACATTGATACAATTCCAGAATATGCCTGAGATGTTGGCCTATCGAGGAACCGGAAAGGATTTCCAGTTTATTCACAAAATCCTCTTCTTTCATATTGTTGACCAATTCTCTGATCTGCAATAAATTTTGAATACAATAAATTTTCATGGCTGGTGGGGCTTTATTATTTCTGTTTTAACTTTTCCTATTTTAGGGCATTTACCTTGAAGCGTAATATGGGCTATCTTTGGAAACCAAAAAGAGCCACCATCGATCTGAATGAAAATTTTCTCCAGATACATCTCCTCTTGAGGTGGATCAGAAAAAATCCTGTAAATACCCGAATCATCTTTCTTCAGTATAAAAATCTTTTTGTCATATGGGGCAAATTGAAAAACCACGTGCTCTGAATCTTTTTCCAGGATTTTCAATCCATACGCATATTTGTTTTGGATCCATGTAAGAGATTCCTTCTTTCCTCCCTTTTCATTTTTCACCCAATAAATATTGAAAGGATTCTCAGCATCAAAATTTCCGGATTTGTCCTTATTAAGATCATAATAAATCACGTTTGTATCCTTACTCCTTTCAATGTAAAAGAGATGTTGGCTTCCAACCGAAAGGGTATCCGGAAGCGGATAACTGACTAGATTCAGTATCAACAAAAACAAAATCATGTATTACTGGGATAATGCATTTACAATATCACTGACAGCTGCCCTGTTTTTATAATTGGGATCAAAGTGCCTCCAAATTATTGTCCTATCCTGACCTATGATAAAGGTAGCTGGAATAGGCAGCCTTTGGCTTTCATCAGAATGAGCATCTTTCAAGTTTGCTCCCAAATCAGTATTGTATGCTGTCCTTGTAGCAAAATCCGGCAAAAAGGCCACATCGAAACTTTCAGAAATCCTATAATCTTCGTCAAACAAAAGCGTAAACGAGGCATTGGTTTTCTCAATTGTTTTCTGAATTTTTTCAGGTTTTTCAGGTGAAATGGCAACTACCCTAGCGCCTTTTGCATATATCGCATCCAAACTGTCATTCAAAGTATCCAAATGCCTGTTACATATCGGACACCACTGACCTCGGTAAAAGACGACAACAACAGGGCCTTCTTTGAGCAATTCATCTAAATTTTGTTTTTTACCATTTTGATCTATAGCCTCAAATAATGGGGCTTTTGCTCCAACTTCCAACCCTACTGCCTCGTTTACTGATTTGATGTTTTGATCTTGTGCTTTGACATTCCCCAAAAGGGAAAAACTAAATATGGCCATGATTATATATTTCATGATTCTTGATTTTAATTTTGAGGTTCAAATATTTCAACCGTTTCATAGAACGGTGCCCAGGCAAACCAATAGCCAATCATTTGGGGAATAGATTGCAGTTTTTGACCTGATTTTGGTCCTGAGATTACATTACCGAATGCATCATATTTATTTCCGCTGGTATCCTGTAAAATGGCAGGGCCCTGGCCTTCCAGCAATGACAGTTCTACAGCTGTTCCATCCTGCAATCTCTTAGGCAAAGCAACTATGAAATTCTTTGTCTTGTTTCCTACTATTACCAAATCCGATCCGGCAAATTGATCTTCAAATAGAATGTCTTCTTGGTCAAACAATTCAATGCTATATACTTTGGCTTTATTATCCACTATAAGGGCAAGTCCCCTTTCCTTTGCAGGTAATCTGGAATCTGACTGAGTTACCGGAAAAATGATCGTATTATTGTTTGTCCGATAATCTCCGTAAGGATATTGCTGGTAATTTCTATTATGTCCGGTATTGGTAGAAACCACTTTTGTAGTGGGATACAATTCTTTCCAGGTTTTCCAACTGGTTTCGATCAGGTTTACCACATTGGGCTTGGTTCCCGAAAGCGTTCCATTTACTGCCAAAAAAGCCAACTGTGACCAATTACTGTCTGTTAGCCTGTCGTAAGGAATAACATTTGTATTGTAGAGAAGTCCTGAAACGCCGAAGGTGGTTTTTCCAACAGGAAGTACCCTATCCCATCCAATCCCTGTACCCGTCAAGGGGCAATAAATCACCGCAAATGAATCACTTCCAATATCATCGTTGATGATCTCGTGCCAATCCAGGATTTTATGAGGATAAGCCCTGGCCTCACCATTGGATACAAATCCCAAAACAAGGTCATTGTCCAATAGATAACCTGCTTCTGAGGCATTGATGAAATTTGGGTTTGTCAGGGCAGGAATACCATCTTTTCCAGGCCCACCATCAAAAACCTGATTACTGGGAATCAGCCATTCCCCGGAAGTATCTGTTGGATTTTGTCCATTGGAATTATCTGTGCATCCTGTCAATACATATAAAACAAGGACTGAGAATATTGTGGGATACAATTTTAAATTTTTCATAATTCTCCGAATTTTAATGTGTTTCCGATCTTTTTCTTTTTAGGGTTGAGGTTGTAAAACATCGCCAATGTATAGCGATAGGAAGTCGTCAATTGCGTCCCATATAAATTTCTGTAAACAGGAATGTCCACTGATGCTCTGAAAGAAAGATCCGGGATAAAACTGACATTGAAACCCGGAATCACATACACCCATTTTCCGCCGGAACCTGGGAAAACGTTGCCGTCTATGAGGTCCACATTCTGCGTACGGTATCTGCCAAAAGCAAATATGTCCATCGGCCATAGAGCAAAAAAATTATAGTTGATTCCCAGATTTGCCTGAAATTCATCACCGAACTGATAGACCTGACTTCCATTATAGTCATTGTTCTTGCCTGATTTCCTTAAAGTTGAAACGACAACCAAACTCATAGGCTGAATGGGAAACTTTGATTTTTGGAAAAATGTCCAAAACATCCCATCTAAAGAACCTGAACCTGGCTGCATATCGGCAGGAAGTGTCAATCCATTGTTGTTTAGAAAATCAGTTTTCCCGGTAGGAAATTTAGGTCCTCCTCCCACTACCCACTCCATAAATGGCGTGGTCTCAGGATTGAGTATCCTATATTTCAACAATAACATCACATCACCAATGCCTTGCGTAAAAGTAAATTCTTCCTGACCTTCAAATCCTTTGATAATTCTCTCTTGCCTCACAAAGGGTAATACTGCGGCAACTGCCCATCTTGCATTGATACCATAATTCACCTCGAGCAGAGTCGATTTGGTCAACCGGCTCCTTGTATCGTCTTCTAAAAGCGTACTGTTGCTCATCAGGTCATTCAGAACATTCCGGTCATAGGTCAATAAAAACTGAAATGCTTTGTAATCTGCTGTTCCCAATCCTAGGGTTCCCCCCAAAGGAACTCCTCCTGAACAGCATGCCTGCCCAAAGGAAAAATTTGTAATGACTGCAAAAAGTAGGGTAAGTCCTCCTAAAAAACAGTTTCGAAGAAAGCTGAAATTGACTTTATTTGACGAGATGTTTTTTAGGAATACCATGCGGTCATGAAGGTTTTACTATTTGTGTTTGGATGCTTTTTCCAATGATCAGAAAATCCTTGGGAGAATAATATCCTGATGTATGTGCTACCACCTTATCCTCAGCATTGATAAACAAATGACTTGGATAACTTCTGAGTTTATATTTGTTCATCATTTCCAGTCCCTTACCTGCTTCTCCATTTAAGGTGACACTGATATAGTTTTCATTGAAGTATTGTCCTACCTCTTTATTGGAAAAAGTATTGATTTTCATCATTTTACAAGGTCCGCACCAGATGGCATAAAGGTTGACAAAAATCAATTTTCCTTCTGAATTGGCTTTCTGCAAAATCTCGTTCCAATTCTCTTCCTCAAATAAAATTCCTTTCGAGACTGTATTATTTTCAACTACTTTTCCGCTGAAAGCCAACAGTGCAAGGAAAATCAGGGCCAGCAATGCTGACCCTGCCCTACCGGTGATCCAGCCACCTTTCTCCATCCTCAATAAATTTTTACTCCGCTTCATACTCTCCTACAAGCCTGATTTCAATAGTTTTGGCGATATTGGATGCAGGCTTTCCTTTTTCAAATACTACCCCATAATCTGCCAAAGTGATTTTGAAGGTGCTTTCAGCAGAAATTACGCCATCAATTACAGTAATTTTGCCCTGTTCCTTTACGCGGTTTGTTTTGTCTTTGATCGTCATCTCACCTTCCACAACAGCCTTATAAGTTCCGTTTTTTGAGAAATCAATCTCGCTCAGGTTAGTTATCTTTCCTACAAATTTTGACCGGGGAAAATTTTTGGTGTCGAGAAAATCCGCACCATTATAATGTTTTTGCATCAAGGCCTTTTCAAACTCAAAACTCTGCATAGGAACAGAAAATATCACCTCGCCGCTTTGTGTATCCAAAGTACTGTTTGCTTTGTAGTTGTTGGCCGTTATATCCTCTATTGGGGTACTGGAAAAAAAGGATATATGGGTCTTTTGACTTACTAATTTTTCTCTTGGGGAAACAAATCCCACGATAGATACCATCATCATAAAAACCATGGTACTTGCAATTACATTTTTCATAACTCTTTGTTTTTTAGTTTAATTTAAATTTTAGATACTATATCACATTTTTCCATTATGACATTTTCATACATATTCATATCAGGATCAAACATAGCTCCCGAACGAATCACCCCTTTCACTTTAATTTCTTGTCCCAAGGTAATTTGATCACCAAGAGCACTTGAAGATACCAGAAGCGTGCAGCTTACACCGGCTTTCGCCCCTTTATCCTTTATGAGAATCACTATTTGATCATTATAATCCCTGGATATTTTTGACACCTTTCCACTTACTTCGAGGATCTTTGAATCTCCGCCTTCATCCAAGTACTTTTCATCTGCTTCTTGAGAGCCTGCCAAATATTCGTTTACCAATTCTGTGGCAGAAACTGCAAAATCAATTTTTGCCGATTGTACATTTCTATGGGGCATATTGAACATATAGATGCCTGCACCTAAAGCAATTGATATTCCCACTGCTGCCACGATGATGATTATTTTGAGGGATTTAGTGATTTTCATTTTTCTGATGTCTTGGTTGGATATTGATTCTTTTGTACTTATTGTCGTAACAGACCTAAAATCCTGACAGATTAATTTTCAGTTCAGAGATTTTTTATTTTTTCGATGATCTCTTTTTCAAATTGATCCAAGTTTTCATCATTCTCCAACTTGTTCTTTTTTTTATAATTCTTGACTATTCCATCTTCAATGGCTCTTGATTGATGTTCGTAAGAAGAGCATACTTTGCACATGGAGAGGTGGATTTTCAATTGTAATTCTTCTTTGAAAGTTAGACCAATTGCCTGTTTTTTCTCAATAAAGCCTGTGGCTTTCAGACAAGAAAGGAATAAACTGTTTTTGATATTTTGCATAAATCAAGGGTTTCAGGATTTACTCCACATATTTTCGATGCATTTCTTCATCAGTAATTTTGCTCTGTGAAGGATCTGCCAATAATTGGTCGGAGTAATGCCGTTTTCCTGACAGACTTGTTCGGTTTTTTTTTCAAAAAAATATTTGTCTGACAATATTTTACTCCAAGATTCCGGTAAATCCTCCATGCAGTTGCCAAAAACATTTACGAAAACAGGGTTATCAAAAAGATTTCCATTTTCCCAATTGGATTCAAAACCATTGACTTCCCAGTTTTGGTGTTGATCAAACATGGATTCGGTCACAGAAAATGCCGCATCTTCACCCAAAGAGGACGGAGTTTTTGATTTTCCCCGATAAAAATCTACGATTTTATGATTCAGTATCCGGAACAACCAAGTGCGTGGAGAGCTTTCACCTTTATACCTTTTGATTCCATTATAGGCTGCCAAAAAAGTTTCCTGTACCAGGTCTTTGGCATTTTCCTTATCATTCACCTTGTACTCAGCCCACCTCAAAAGATCTTTGTGATATAAACCTACCCAGACAGTTAACTGCTCTTTGAGATCAGTTTCAAAGCTATCTTTTAAAATATCCATCATGTTTCCAGTATTTGGAGACTAAAATACCGGACTAAGAAATCCTATGGTGTCGGCCAAATGACAAAGGGAAATATTAGTTTAACTAAAAAGTGAACAATAGTTTTGTTTATCTATCTAAAAAAATTAGCCTTTCTGGGAAATATCTTCAAGTCCCAACTTCAATACATTTGCATTCAGGGTTGGTGGTTTTGGCATAAGCATAGCCATCTGCCCACCATTGTTTCATCTGCTCGGGATCAAAAACAAGGGAATTTTCTGTCAGCCTTTTAGGAGGTCTATAAAAATTGATTTTCACTTGTCTTCTTATGCCTTCAAGTCTCCCGATGGTAATATCATCATTGGAAATCTGATCCAACATAAAATCAAAAGTACGGACTGTAAGCTCCAATACATTTCTGATAGGTTTTTTGTTTTGAATGATTTGTTCTGTCTTGAGTATAATCACATCAATTTCCTCCGCCCCTCTGTAAATGGCTTCAGATAGGGGCACCAAATCTGCAAAACCGCCATCCGCGTACTCGAAACCGTTTTTTTCCAACAAACTCATAAAAGGTACAAAATTCGAAGAACCCCAGATCCAATCACAAAAATCATCATAACTGTAATCTTTCAATCTTTTGTATTCTACCATATTGGTACTGAGATTGGACAAAGTCACCAAAACATCGGCCGGATTTTTTCTCATTTTTTCAAAATCATCAGGATGTATTATTTCCTTAATGAGTTTCCGTAAACTTAGACTTTCTCCAAATGTTTTTTTGCCTTTGATGAACATTTTGACTATCCCAAAATGGTTGATCCTGGTTTTGTAAATACCATCTTTCTTGGAAACTATCAAAGGACAAGTACTGAAAACCTGCTGCTGACTGACAGAGGTGTAGATTCCCTTTATTTTTTCGATTTCACCGATTGAAAGCAATGGGACCAATAAACTTCCTGTTGATGTCCCTAAAAATAATCCGTACTGGTTTCCACAGTCCTTGATCAAAAATTCGGCTATGCCTCCAGCAAAGGCACCTTTACTGCCTCCACCTGATATGACCAATGCTTTTGTAGGGAACATATTTTACGGGTTTTAATAAATTAGGAAGAAAGATATTTTTATCTGTGGATATACGGAAGTAACACAGAATAAAGTTTCAATTTTCACAAGTCATCATCTGACTTCTCTCTGTCCTCATTTTAGCTAAATATGATTGAGATCAATCAGACCATCTGTCGGCTGAAAGACCATACCCTTCTTTCCTATATATTAGTTTTGTAATGCTACAACAAATAGATAATTCCAACATAATTTTCCTTAAGGGAAATATTGACATGTCAACGGGTACTATTGCCATTTAGGGGCCTTCAAATATCCCCCACCTTTGTAGCATAAACTAAATCAAAAAAATTATGAGTACAGAAACATTGAATTTTAAAGTACCTACCCTAGAGGAGGTATCAGAAAAAAACAAAGGAATATTGACAGCCATCAAAAATCAGGTTGGATTTGTTCCGAACATTTATGCTACTTACGCCTACTCAGAAAATGCCCTGGAAAGGTATACCACCTTTGCCAATGGCAAAACAACCTTCAACAACAAAGAAAAAGAAGTCATCAATTTGGTGGTTTCCCAAGTGAATGGCTGTGAATATTGTCAGGCCGCTCACACCGCTATAGGAAAGATGAACGGCTTTACAGATGAACAGGTCATATCGCTGAGAAAAGGAGAAGCTCCATTCAATGAAAAATTTGATGCTTTGGTCAAAACAGCAAAAGCCATTACCCTAAAAAAAGGGAGGATCGAGGATGAAGTATTGGAAATTTTCTTCGATGCCGGATATACCAAAGAAAACCTGGTTGATCTGATTGTAGCCATAGGAGAAAAGACCACAACCAATCTGCTTCACAACGTAACAGGAATTGAAATTGACTTTCCAAAAGCCGTGGAATTGAGTTAATCGTTTGGTTTAGCTATCTTAAAAAAGCCGTTTCCGTTGGGAATGGCTTTTTGTAATTTTATCCTTCAATATGATTCATCAATATAAACACCCAAGTATCTCAGCAAGCTTCATCCTTTCAGATGCAAAAGACATGGAAGCAGCTTTTCAATATGCCGACCGCCATCTCAAATTCATCTGGAATAGAGATTCCCTTGATCTGAAAATTGAAGTGGACGGCATAAATCTCAATCTGAAGGCCAATCAGCTTCTTTGTTGCACTTACAATCAGGACATCAGCATTGCAAAGCAGAACAATGAACTGACACTCCTATTCTTCAACCGGGAGTTTTATTGCATACACACCTATGAAAGGGAAGTTTCCTGCAACGGACTGTTGTTTTTTGGCTCTGACTATACACCGATACTCCAACTCGATCAGGAAGAGACTGAAAGTTTGGGTACATTAATAGAAGTGCTCCAAAAGGAATTCAAAATATCTGACAACAATCAGGAAGAAATGCTGAGGATTTTGTTGAAACGCTTTATTATCAGGGCTACCCGAATGGCACGGAAACAATTACTGAAAGAAAATTCCAAAACTGAAGAGGTGGACATAGTCAGGCAATTCAGCAGCTTGGTAGAAGAGCATTTCAAGTACAAAAAAACTGTAGGCGATTATGCAGAGCTCATGCATAAATCACCAAAAACCATTGCAAATATCTTTACCAAAGTCAGTAAATTATCACCCCTACAGGTAATTCATGAGAGGATTACTGTTGAAGCCAAAAGATTGCTTATCTATACTGAAAGCCCCATCAAATCCATTGGATATGAATTGGGATATGAAGACTATGCGCAGTTCAGCAAATTTTTCAGGAAAATGACAGGGATGTACCCTCAGGAATTCAAGGCAAAAAATCCTTCCCTAGGCCAACAGGTATAAATCAACAACAGGAATTTGATTGCTGGACTGGAGGGCATTTTATTG
The DNA here is from genome assembly GCF_041751335.1 of Aquiflexum sp. Classification (GTDB taxonomy): domain Bacteria; phylum Bacteroidota; class Bacteroidia; order Cytophagales; family Cyclobacteriaceae; genus Aquiflexum. The sequence goes on along the minus strand of NZ_JBGSXS010000456.1, from coordinate 8,752 downwards.
AACCATAGCTGCAAAACACACAGCAATCTTTATTTTGAGGCTTAAGAACAGTATGGCAATTTTCGCATTCATAGAAAAACCGGCAAGCATCTACCGGCATCTCTTCTCTTTTCTGAAAGCCACAATTTGGGCAGGTGATGACGGAGTTCAGAATAATTTCCATAGTTGACTTTGAATTATGGGTTAGATTTTAAATCTGTATAATTATTTTCTTTTTACTTCTTACTTTCGGTCGGTATTGGCTTTGCTGTCAGATTCTTTTTCGTATTAAATGAAATGTTTTTTCATAAACTGTATAGAAACGAAGTATAACAGAAATCCCAAAAATAAAAACCCAATTGTTGACATAGTCACGATTGAAATCCCTTTTGTTAAATTTTCCACACTTTGAAATATCCAATAGGTAGGAAAAAAACCAAAGAAATGCTTGAATTTTTCAGGAACAAAAAATGCTGCAATAGGGATCAGGACAAGCATATTAAAAGCTTTTATATATACCATTCCCTCCATTCTGTTTTTTACGATTGTATTGATCCCCAACACGTAAATCGGTACAATCAAGGCCGTATGTAAGGAGATGGTCAAGTTGCTGCTCAAACTTATGATATAAAATGGCTGAATATAGATTAGTATAAAATTTAAAAGAACTGTGATGAAGTAGGGAAAGAAAAATCTTGAAACAATATATTGCCATTTTGAAAACGGAACTACCCCATACACTTTTGCGACATCGCTTTCTTTTTCATCTATTAAAACCATACTGCTAATGAAACAAAACAATTGGGTGTTTTCTATAACAGCTATAACCAAAAAAACAGATAGGTAGGCTGTTAAGAAATCATATTTCACCACCAATGCCGGTAATGCCCAAATAATTAAACCCAAAAGAACTATTGGTAAAAATAAAAAAGTTCGCAATGATGAGTCACGGAAAACCAGTTTAAAATCCATTAAAGCAAGTTTTAGTATTTTTTTCATTGAGTTACATATCTATTGGTAAATAAACGATGCGCTATGAAATAAAGAAATGGAGTGTAAATCATCAATGAAAGATAAACGTAATAGTAATTTATCATTGAACCTCTTACGGCATTGTCTATCAAATCCAACCCCGCTTGAACAGGCAATAAGTATTTTAACCCGCTAATATTGATTACTCCTAAATAATCCAATAGTGGAACCCCTGTAAAAAGAAAAAAAACCGGTATGGATAGCAAAGCAAAATTGAGGAACTCCGAAGCAAATGTGAGTACAATCAAACCTAAGATTGCCGACAACAGGCAAATACTAAATGAACCAATGGTGAAATTTATGATATTAAAGTCAAGCCCTTTTATGGACAATGCCAACCCAATAGAACAAATTGTTCCAATGAGTGAGAGTGCTATGATTTTTGAAATCAAATATTCATGAATATTAACCGGTGTTACAAATAAAGCGCTGAATACACCATGTTTTATTTCCGTATATATGGCTAATGCAATAAAAAAATAGCCTATAACAGATGGGTCGTTTAGTATCAATGACACTAAAAACATTTCAATATTAGAAGTCTCCTTTAGGAAATATAATATCACACCATAAACAATTGTAACTACAAGACTAATTGTAATAATATTGTGTTTGTTTAGTAATATTAATTGCCATTTAAGCTGTTTTAAAAAGGAAATCATACCGTTAACATTTTTCCTGTAATCTTAATAAACACTTCCTCCAATGTTGCTTCAAGGGTGTAGATTTTTTTGACCTCTCCTTGTTTTATGAAATTCAAAAAAGCAAAGTTTTGTCCAAGTTCATGAAGCGAAAACTCCTCTGTATTTCCATTCTTCAACTCAACTTTTACAGCTTCCTTACCATATTTATTTTTAAGATTTTGGGGTGTATCAGTAGCTAGTAAATTGCCATCCACAATAAACGCTACCCTGTCACACAGTTGGTCAGCAGTGTCCATGCTATGGGTTGTTATAAAAATCGTTTTCCCCTGTGATTTTAAATTCAAAATATGTTGTTTGATTTTATGTGCATTTATAGGATCTAAACCCGAAGTCGGCTCGTCAAAAAATAGTATATCCGGATTGTGTTGAATTGCCCGAATAAAATTTAATCTGATTTTCATGCCTTTTGAGTAAGTCTCCACAGGCTTATTTATCGCGTCTATCAAGTCAAATTTTTCAAACAACTCGTCGCTTTTTTCGATTTTACACTTTTCATAAAACGAAGCAAATAAGTCCATATTTTCTTTGCCTGTAAGTTTCAAATAATGATTGGGCAATTCAAAACCTACTCCTATTTTTTCAAGATATGCACTATCCCATGAAGTAATATTTTTCCCTTCAATAAAAACAGAACCCTTATAGCCGCTTAAAATTTTATAAAGAATTTTTTGGGTAGTGCTTTTACCTGCACCTGATGGCCCAAGAAAGCCAAATATCTCCCCTCTTCCAATTTCAAAACTTATTCCATTTAAAGTGGTTTTATCACTTTTTGGATATCGGAATTGCAAATTTTCTACTTTTATCATTTTATCTTCAAATAATAATAACGAATTCGCTCTGCCATTTTAGGGTTTCCGCTAACATCAGAATATCCCACAAGTATCAATAATTATCTCCTATATTTTGCAATTAACTGTTGCGTTAATAGGTGTACCTTGTACTATCTCTGATTAATGAACCAAAGTCAGAGAAGCTACAAAAACTAAAATTGTCTAATAGAAAGATGCAGAAGATTGACTATTAAAATGCTAGAAAGGTGATCCTACAAATGACATCATCGGAACGGTCGTCATGCTGACGTAGGAAGCATCTCCCGAGGATCCGAAAATGATAAAATTAATCATAAATAGGACCTCTAGAGATTCCTCGTAACTCGGAATGACGCCCATTTTGATATCATTTCCCTTCTGTAAATGCCAATTTTCTCCACTACCAATGACTTGAGATTTCTGATTCATAGCAATGCAACATGGTGAATTATTGATAGATCTCAATAATATTAAATATCCGTTGATATTGTTTTCAAGGTACTAATAGATTTATTATTACAGTAATCCCTTTCAATTCTTTCTGCAATTTTGTCCTTATGCCGACAAGGTCCATTGAAGTAGTTATCTATTTTTAAAACTTATTATTGAAAAAATGAAAATAAGCATCATCATACCCTCCCAAAATAACACGGAATATGTAGGTGAACTTTTGATTTATCTGAAAGCCAATATTTCGGAATATCAGTTAGAGGAAATTATTATCGTCAATGATTTTGAAGATAAGCAATTCAAAAAACTGGCAGAAAAAGCCCATGCCAAACTGTATATTTTCAAAGACAGCAATCATAAACTCAAAGCAGAGGCAGGGGCCTTTGAAGCCAAAGGGGAAATATTATATTTTATCAAGCCAGGACATTTCCCGCCCAAGTATTTTGCAGAAAGGATCATCACAGCCGTAAAATTGAAAAATGAATTAGGTAGTTTATATCATCCTATTATAGCCAGGGTTTGCAAATTTTGCAATTGGGTTTGGATGGACCGTTTAGTCCTGATTTTGTCCCCAATGAGCAATTTTTTTATTGTCAAAAAAATATTTCTTCTTTCAGGTGGCCTCAGGTATGATGGGCAAACCAGTTCATTTTCTCAATTTCTTAAGAAAAAAGAATTCAGATTTACATTTGGTCTCATCCAATAAAAAACTTAATCCATGGCAAGAATAAAAATCATTCAGGAAAATGAAGCTAAGGGAGAGCTTCATGATATTTACCAAGGATTAGTTCAAAGCAGGGGAAAACTTGCCGAAGTCCACAAAATCCAATCGCTTAACCCGAAGACGATTCTGAGCCACATGAACCTATATATGGACATCATGTATGGTCAATCCCCGCTCAAAAAAGCCCAAAGAGAAATGATTGCTGTGGTCGTTTCTGTAGCCAACAAATGCGACTACTGCACCCGTCACCATGCAGAAGCACTGAATGTGTATTGGTAAGATGATGAGAAAATTGAAAACCTGATCACTGAAATATCCTCATACGATCTAGAAGGAATTGATAAACTTTGGATTGCTTATGCAGAAGAATTGACGCTCAAGCCAAGATCCCAGAAAATTGAAACCCTGATTACTCAATTGAAAGCTTCTGGGGCGGATGACCGAAGCATTTTGGATGCCACCTTGGTCATTGGGTATTTTAATTTTGTGAACCGGATCATCTTAGGTCTGGGTGTAAATCTGGAAGAAGATGGTGGCAAAGGGTATAAGTACCAATAAGGAAGAATTGACATGTAAGAAGGCGTTTTAGACATTTTCGCAGAAGGCTTTTTACCTCAACTTTGTCAAATCATTTAAACAAGAAAAAAATTATGAAAGCACAAACAATTGATTGGCAAAAAGCGGTTATCGCTGGTATTGCAGGCACTATTTTATTTGATCTTATGGGATTGGTATTAACGGGTCAATGGTGGGATATTCCTGCCCTGTTAGGTGAGAAAACCGGATTGGGTCTCGCATATGGGGTGTTTGGCCACTTTTCCAACGGAATTCTACTGGCCATTTTATACGGCGGAATTGCATCATCTTTATTCGGTCCTTTATGGCTGAGGCCCTTTATCTTTATCACTGCCCAGACTATTGCTTTGGTATGGTTTTTCATGTTCCCATTGGTCGGCGCTGGAGTGGCTGGCTTGAACGTAGGCCCCGAAATGGCCATCGGATCAATGCTCAGGCATTGGGTATATGTGATTCCCTTTATCTTCCTGATCAATCCAAGCATTAAATCCCCAGCTCCAAAAGTTGCAGCTGCCTTTTAAATTTGAATTGTATAAAAATATTATTCAGATTAAAAAAAAGACATTTGAGAAACAAAAAAAGTCGGAGTTTTCCGGCTTTTTTTATTCATCCAAGGCTTTCATGTCCTTTACAAATATCCTTCTCCGGTCATATTTGATGATGCCCTTTTTTTCCAGATCACTGAAGACGGTGGTGACAGTCTGCCTGCTTGTGGCGGTCAATTTGGAAATATCTTCCTGTGTCAATCTTAATTCTACTACTTTTTGATTGTCTTCCCCCAAAATATCCCTACCCAATTCCATTACTGTTTCCTTAATGAAACTTTTCACCCTTTGTTCAGACGTTTTAAAGATCATGTTTTCCAATCGGTTCTGGATTTTCTTCAATCTGAATCCTATCAGTTTGGTTACCTGTAGATTGAATTTAGGATTGTGCTCCATCATTTTTTCAAAATCCGGAAGGTCCACCTTACAAATAACCGCATCTTCGGTGACCTCAGCGATTTCCTCTCTTTTTTCCTGACCTGTGATCGAGAGCTCCCCAAAAACTTCCCCTGGGCCCAAAATCGCCAAAATAATCTCCCTTCCATCACTGGATGTCTTAGAGATTTTGACTTTCCCTTTTTTGAGTAAGTACACACTATTCGCACTGTCTTCAGAAAAATAAAGAACCTGATTTTTGGGAGCATCTCTCATGGATGCCATATTGTCCATCATCTTCATTTCTTCAGGAGACAATACCTGCAGCATACTGAAATTTTCCAGGAACCAAATTTTGGTTTTGTCCATATCTACTAAAATTTAATGTTTAAATATCTGTATATTTTTTCACTTTCCACCAAATCAAAAATATTAAGACACTGCCCTATTTAAAAAAAGAATCCAAATTATTGAATCCAAAAATATAGGAATTTCTCTTCATGAAATCATTTAAAAACATAAAAGTCCTTACCGAGACAATTTCAAAGCAAGTAAATTGTTTGTTTGCAACTAATGGAAATTAAACCAGAACAGCACATGTCTTCATTCACCAAATCTGTCTTATCGGATAAAGCACCTGAATTTAAAACAAAAGAATATTTGGGAAATACCCTGAGCCTTACGGATTACAAAGGTCAAAAAATCATGCTCAGCTTTTTCAGGGGGGCCTCATGTCCATTTTGTAATATGCGGATCAGGGAATTAATTCAGTCATACTGGAAATTCCAAGAGAGGAATATCGCCGTCATTGCAGTATTTGCAGCGACAGCAGAAGAAATCGCCCAATATGCCTGTAAACAGGAAGCACCTTTCCCTATCGTTCCTGATCCAAAATTGGACCTATACCGGTTATATGGTGTTGAATCCTCCCCTAAGGGCATGTATCGTGTAATGATGCAGCCGGTAAAAATGATGAAAATGATGTTCAGCGGATTTTTCAATATGAAAGCACTGAAAGATAAACCCATACTTCCGGCCGATTTTCTGATCGATGAAGGACTTCAAGTCTATAAAATTTATCAGGGGAAGGATTTTGGAGATCATATTCCCCTGGAGGAAGTTTTGAATTGGGATTAAAGGTAAAGCGGTTCACATAGTCATTTTGCAGAATCCGGACTTTGTATCCATCGCTGGGCAGCATGGAGGTAAGCGCTCGCATCTCCATAGCCGAGCAGGTAGGCAATATCCTGTGTTTTCATGCGGGGATTTTCAGACAAATAAACCGAAAGTTCCCTGCGGATACTATCTGAAATCTTCCGGTAGGTAAGGCCCTCTGCTTTCAGTTTTCTCTGAATGGTTCTTTGGCTCATAGGAAAATAAGCTGCCGCCTGCTCAAAGTTAGGTGGTTCAGGACAGGACAGTTTCAGGCAAATATTCCGGAACTGCTGCCCGAAAGTTGGCTTTACAACTTTCTGTTCATCGAGCATCAAAAGCAGCTTGGGGAGCAGGTATTCTATCCCGGAAGTCATTCCGGAGCGGATGGGAAGGTTCAGGATTTCCGGATCAAAGACAAACCCATGTCTGCTTCCTGTCCTGCAGGTGGTGTTCAAAATCAATTCATAGTGGTCCAAATCTTTGTATGGAAGTACAAGTTCCGGCAAATATGGCTCTGGGGTGATAAGTTTGATTTCCCGGAATACAAAGGCAAATATCGCATCGAGCAGGTGTTTGCCTCCCTCATCACTGATTTGGTCAACTTCCAGAAAAATCTCATATTTATCCGGACACTTCACTTCAAGGAGTTTGACTATCGAGAAAGAATGGGCAAGATATTCCTTCAATATCCGTACAGCCTGATTGATTGTGCCGGCATGTTGCACCACATAAGTGACGAATCCCAAGGATTTGACATTGAGGTAAGCCCCGTAATGCAACCCAAAATACGGATCTGACAGATATTGAGAAAGTCCTGTAAATAGCTGAAGAAAGGTTTGGTTTTTAACCCTTCCTTCATTGGGAACCGATTCGACAGGGAATCCATTGTCAACAAAATACACATCAGAATAGAAATTCCTATCAGTAAGGTATTCCCTGATATAGCTTAAATGTACTGCTGCAATCATTGGGATTGATGATTTGACGTAAAATATCAATAAAAATATTTAAAAAAAAATGAATATTGTGAAAAACTATATCTCATAGCCATGTAAGGATTTTAATGTTGATGTCACTAATGATATAAAGCAGTATCCAGAAACCTTAATTGACATGAGCAGATTTAGACTTATTATTTTATTTGTGATTCTCTTATCCATTAGCCAGATATTATATGGTCAGGAAAATGAAAGATGGTATGTGGTATCCTTAGGAGGCAACCCGGTGGGTTATACTTTAGAAAAAAATGAAACATCAGGAGATGAGAACAAATTCCTGACAGAATTGAATATCAGTATTGGCAGGTTAGGCAGTAGTGTAGCCATGAAAATCACCACCTTTCAATATGAAAGCGAAGGGCGGCTCCATAAAATTGACACAGAAATGAATATTTCCAATGATCAGAAAACCGAATCGGCGAAAGTCATGGAAGATCATCTGATTATTGAATCACCGGAATTCAAAAGACAGCTTCCGCTTGAAACAGAACTTACCGGCCCCAACCGGTTATTGGCAAAGTTGCGACATGAAATTGAAAATGGTAATGAAAGTATTCAATACACCACTTATTCAGGTGACCTGGGAATGTACCTCAATGGTAAAATAGATTTCGTCGGGTTTGAAGAAATTGAATTAAATGGCCAGGTTTTCGATGCAGTGATCGTAGAGGAAAGCTTCAAGGAGCTCCCTATCATTAGAAAGAAGTGGCTGACAAAGAATGGACTACTATTGAGAAGCACCGAGCCAGGTCCTTTTGGCGAAATGGAACTTGCCTTGACAGATAAAGAAATTGCACTCAATTCACTGAACAACAGTGTAGATCTTTCTGAAGAGCAATACGGAAATTCAATGGCGTATTCCAATTACCGCCTCTCCCATCCCCGAGACCTGACATCGGCAAAGATCAAAATCACGCAAAGAAGACCAGAGTTAGGCTTTCCTGATTTTACAGGGGAATACCAAAAAACTATAAGCAAATCAGATACTGAATTGGTGCTTCAAATAGATAAGCCTGAGCTTAATCCTGGACAAAATAATTCAGAAAATCTTAATGAATATTTGGAACCAAATCACATGTTGGATAACAGCGATGCGCTAATAATTTCACAAACAAAAGAGGTGATCGGTGAGCAAACCGATGACTGGGAAAAAGCCAAACTGATCATTGATTGGGTGGCAAACAATATGATCTTTGATGCAGGTATTGTCCTTGCAGATTCCCGTGAAGTGATCCGGGACCTGAAAGGAACCTGTGTGAGCTACGCCATGCTTACCGCCACAATGTGTAAAGCAGCAGGAATTCCTGCCCGTTATTTAATGGGATATATTTATGTAGATGGTGCATGTGGTGGACATGCATGGGCAGAGGTGAACATCAGGGGCCAATGGATCCCCATTGATGCG
>NZ_JBGSXS010000455.1:0-4269 GCF_041751335.1 Aquiflexum sp. | reverse complement strand
TTGGAAGAAAAAATCGGACAGCTCAATCTTCCTGCAGCTGGTGATTTCACTACTGGGCAGGCAGCCAGTTCTAACATTGCCGAAAAAATCAAGGCTGGGAAAGTCGGGGGACTTTTCAATATCAAAACAGTCGCAAAGATTCGGGATGTCCAAAAAGTTGCTGTGGAGGAAAGCCGCTTGGGCATTCCAATGATTTTCGGGATGGATGTAATTCACGGATATGAAACAGTTTTTCCCATTCCATTAGGGATAGCCAGCAGTTGGGATATGGAACTGATCGAAAAGTCTGCAAGGATTGCGGCCAATGAAGCCAGTGCTGATGGGATCAATTGGACTTTTTCACCCATGACCGATGTGTCAAGAGACCCAAGATGGGGAAGGGTTTCTGAAGGAAATGGCGAAGACCCCTATCTCGGAGCACAAATAGCCAAAGCCATGATTAAAGGATACCAAGGAGATGACCTCAGTCTCAACAATACCATTATGGCCTGCGTCAAGCATTTCGCGCTTTATGGAGCGCCTGAAGCTGGAAGGGACTACCATACAGTAGATATGAGCCGACAAAAAATGTTTAATGAATATTTTCTACCATACAAAGCAGCTGTAGAGGCTGGTGTAGGTACAGTCATGACCTCTTTCAATGATATTGATGGCATTCCGGCGAGTGGTAATAAATGGCTGATGACCGATGTTCTCAGAGAGCAGTGGGGATTTGATGGGTTTGTAGTGACAGATTATACAGCCATCAATGAGATGACTGATCATGGGTTGGGAGATTTGCAGACTGTCTCTGCTATGGCACTCAATGCTGGGGTGGAAATGGATATGGTTGGGGAAGGATTTTTGACCACTTTGGAGAAATCTTTGAAAGAAGGATTGGTGACGGAAAAACAGATTGACAATGCTGCTAGATTGATTTTGGTGGCCAAATTCAAACTTGGGCTTTTTGATGATCCCTATCGATATACGGATGCTGAGAGAGCTAAGAAGGAAGTTTTCACCAATGAAAACAGAAAAACAGCAAGAGAAATAGCTTCTCAATCCATTGTGCTCCTCAAAAATGAGGGCAATATTCTACCAATCCAAAAGAAAGGAACCATCGCCCTAATAGGCCCCTTGGCGGACAACAGGGAAAACATGACCGGAACTTGGAGTGTAGCAGGCAAATTCGAAGAATCTGTTTCCCTTCATGATGGTCTGAAAAATGCAGTAGGTGACCGAGCAAATATAGTTTATGCCAAAGGATCCAATGTGGTGGCTGATTCGTTGTTGGAATCTAGGGTAAGTATTTTCGGGAAACCCACTTTCAGAGACAACAGACCTGCATCTGTCTTGATTGAGGAAGCTTTGGAAGTAGCAAAAAATGCAGATGTGATCATTGCTGCCATGGGTGAATCTGCTGAAATGACAGGGGAAGCCTCCAGTATGACCAATATAGATTTGGATGAAAACCAAAGGGATTTACTGAAAGCCTTATTGAAAACCGGGAAGCCTATCGTAATGGTATTGTTTACAGGAAGACCCTTGGCATTGAAGTGGGAAGATGAAAATATGCCGGTGATACTCAATGCATGGTTTGCTGGTTCTGAGGCGGGTGATGCGATTGCTGATGTATTGTTCGGAGATGTAAATCCATCGGCCAAACTTACAGCCACTTTCCCGCAAAATGTCGGACAGATTCCAATTTACTATAACCACAAGAGTACAGGAAGACCACTACCCGAAGGTGAATGGTTCCAAAAATTCCGGCCCAATTACCTTGATGTTTCCAATGACCCTTTGTATCCATTTGGGTATGGTTTGAGCTATACCACTTTTGAATATGGTGATCTGAAACTTGGCAGTAAAGACCTGAAAGGTGATCAAAAACTTCAGGTAACTATCAACTTGAAAAACACCGGAAAATATGATGGTTCAGAAGTGGTGCAATTGTATATCAGGGATATTGTTGCAAGTATGACGAGGCCTGTCAAGGAACTGAAAGGTTTTCAGAAAGTAGCCTTAAAAGCAGGTGAGTCCAAAACAGTAACTTTTGAAATTTCCGCCGAAGATTTGAAATTCTACAATTATGACCTTGATTTTGATTGGGAACCGGGAGAGTTTGAAATTATGGTCGGGGGCAATTCTAGGGATGTGGTCAAGGGAAAAGTGAATTGGATGAAATAGGATTTGTAAATGTTTCATAAAACTTAGTAACTGGATTCACAGCCGAATCTATAAAATCAGATATTTGTGGATATTTGATATTCATTGATATTGTTCGAGCATCATCAAAGGATCATTTTTTTATTTAGAACGGGTAGATTTTTAGTAAACCGAAATCTAAAATTAATATTATTACTACTTTTATTTAATATTATTAAATCGGTTTATTTATTGATATTAGAAATCAGATCTTATGCGCTTCAATTCCTTCTTATGGATAATTCTTTTTTGGAGTTTTAATGCCTATGGCCAAAAACAAAGTCTTCAAGACTTATTAAAAAATGAGATTAAGGACTTTAAAGGTGATGTGGGTATTTATGTTTACAACCTTAAGACCAATGAGGAAGTCGCTATCAATGCAGATACCATTTTCCCAACGGCCAGTATTGTAAAAGTCCCGATTTTGGTTGGCGTGATGGACAAAATTGAAAAGGGTGAATTGGAGTACCATCAAAAATTGGTCTACAGGGATTCCATCAAATATGGTGGTTCCGGGCTGATGCAGTTTTTCAAGGACAGTGTAGAAACTGAATTGAGCGTGTTGATGTCCTTGATGATTTCTTACAGTGACAATACCACATCTCTTTGGTGTCAGGCTTTGGCCGGTGGAGGTCAAAGAATCAACGAAATCATGGAGGATTTAGGGTTTGAACATACAAGGGTCAATTCACGGACGCCGGGTAGGGAGGAAATCTGGAAAGTGTACGGTTGGGGTCAGACTACTCCTCGGGAAATGGCCCAACTGTTGGTGAAAATCAGAAAGGGTGAAATGGTCAGTAAAGAAGCTTGCGATAGAATGTACCGCTTGATGTCCAATGTATTTATTGACGAATATTCACTTTCTGTTATACCTCCACATATTCAGACAGCATCCAAACAGGGAATGGTCAATGCCTCAAGATCAGAATTAGTGATGGTCAATGCCCCAAAAGGAGATTATGTTTTTTATATCACCACCAAAAACAATGAAGACCAAAGATGGGAGGATGACAATGCTGCCTATGAATTGCAACGAAAGGTGAGTAGGATTTTGTGGGAGTGGTTTGAGAAGTAAAAGTGTTGAAGCCACTTTTAATATTCACGTTTCAAAATATGGAATCAATATACAATACATCACAACTTGGTCAAATCCAAGATTTAAGATATTTTTGATCTAGTCAATGTCGGTTTGTTTTAAAATGAAAATCCCTAGGAACCAGCTTAGTTGAATACCGATCTGAAATTTTATTTGTTTCTTGATATTCTGTTATCACTTTCATTAAATTGTTTTTAGTGTACGTTGACCGTCCAATTGTGGTGATTGCTGTACCTCCCGCTAGTCCTACTAATGCTATGGTTCCCCCAGGATCATTGGTGTCTTCCACAGGTTTTCCATTAACAATTCCACCAATAGTTCCAATTGCTTGACTTGTAGCATGGGTAAGAGAGACCACCAATCCTATAAATGTTGCACCACCTGCTAAAATTAATCCGGAGGTGGTTGAATTTTTTCTTTTTCTAAAAAACATATTGACAGCTGCAGTAAGTGAATCTGAATCTGAGGCAAGGTTTAAAAATTCATATTTTGACATTTGAGATGGATTTTTGGAATAAGTAGCTTGTTGGGACTTGGCTTCGAAAAAAGTAAAGCAAATCAAAATAGTGAATAGCGTATAAAGTTTCATGGGTTTGTGGTTATAATTTCTTATCAAATCTATTCAAAATGAATTAAAAAAAATATTTTAATTAACTGTATTTCAATGCGATAGGTAGATTTTTTTTTTATTTTTAGTATTTAATTATAGATAATTTAATTAGTGTTTCATTCAAAATGAAAAAAAATAAATTATTGAGTTAACAATAATTTGAAATATCTCTTAATTACCACAATTAAATCTTTTCGAAAGAGCAATTATCGGCTCAACCTTTTTTCATGTATAAAGTAATTTTCAATCCAAAAAATACATCCTCATCATCTCCCTGTTTTTAATCTGAATTTCTCCCCGATAGGTACAGGGGAAGTCTTCTTTGATTTCATTATAGGTGGTTTCAGAAATATTGATTTTTCCGGGAATGGAAGCAGAT
>NZ_JBGSXS010000454.1:0-13098 GCF_041751335.1 Aquiflexum sp. | reverse complement strand
GGGACGATATCTCCCGTTTCTGGTTCAATTGGGAAAAGCACGGTACAGGTGAATCCATAATGTTCTGCCAGTAGTTTACCCATCATGGGCATCCCCTCTTCAGAACGGTATTCGTCATCACCACTTACTAGGACGATGTGCTTGCCCTTTCCGGGACCCGATTTCCCTTCAAAACGTAACCAGGATTTCCCTTCTTGGGCGTTTGTTAGAGAAATGGAAAAAACCAGTAACAAAACCGTAAGCGGAATTTTGAAAAACGGTAAAGTAGCTTTAGTGACTTGTCGGAAGTAGTTATGCATAGGTTTAGTTTGTTAGGAGAAAATTCAATCGTTTTTTCATTACGCAAAAGATACTTTGAAAGTGGATTTGAAAAAAGTGATTTTTGATGAGATTTGTAAAAAATGGGATTCCTTAACTGAAAAAATATTTTTTTTGTGAAACCTATGAAAAAGATTAGGTTTAGAAATGATTAAAAATTCGAAATCGCTAATATAAATTGCCCTTGTAATTGAGATTTTATTTAGTTTTTATAAGGAAAATCTATACCAGTATGCTTGTTTTCCTACTTTCTTTTTTGGCATCATATTTTTATGTTGTAGTATTTTAATTTCAAATATGTTGTACTTATGATGTAGCCCATTTTCAAAGCGCTGAAATAAACCTAAGTAGTTTTGGAGCTTATTATTAATCAACAATACTCCCAAAAACCCAAGGTTATGTCGGTAAATCCTTTAAAATCATTTTTTAGCTTCATCATGATTTATTTTTTGTTTTCCAATCTGCAAGTATCCGCCCAGTTTGTACCCATAGGTGAAGGAGGTTACACCACTACATTTCCCGGGACTGATGCTGCAGGAAGAAATGGATTCCCTCCCGGTACCCCCCAACTCAGTGAGAATGCCGTTGGCAAACCTGTCCCGACTAACGATTGGTGGTCCTTGTTGCTTCAAAGCAATCATGTGAGCAATTTGTTCAATTACCCGATGGCCTTAAAGACAAAACCGGCCGGATTGGTGGTCAGTTATATTCCTTGGGGTGTCTATGATGACCAAGAACCTATTGTTGTGGGTTTATCGGGGTTGAATGCACAACGTGCTACAGTGGCAGATTATTCAGATTGGACGGTGACCATAGACTGGAATGATGGAGGCGAACATCTGCAGGTGACTTCCGGGGTGGCTATGCCATTTTTATATTTTAATAAAGAGACAGACGATAACCTTCAGATTACCGTCAACCTTGGGAATGCGACTATCTCAGGTGAAATGCTGATGATAGAAAATGCCCGGAATGGAGCTGATTTTGTGTTTTATGCTCCTTCGGGAAGTACCTGGACCCAAAGCGGAAAAGTTTTTTCATCTACGCTGAATGGGAAGGATTATTGGTCCATGGCCATGTTGCCTTTGACTACAACCGACATAGTTCAGGTTGCAGAATCCTATAAAAAATACGCTTATGTATTTCCTGCAAATACGACGGCCTCCTGGAATTTTGACGAAGCAACTTCTGTCATCAGAACGGAATTTGAAATTGAAACTGACATCAAAGAAGGGGAAGAAACTGCTCCCTTGATAGGATTATTGCCCCATCAGTGGGACAATTTGGCGCCGGATTCACCTCGACCTGACCTCTTGAGTTACAGTTCGGTCAGGGGTGAAATCAAAACCATGGCAAGTACTTCCTTCAGCGTGGAAAATACTTACTATGGTATTCTTCCTACTCTTCCCTATCAGACCAATTACAGTGAGGGTTTTAGTGTAGCGGAGTTGGACCAAAAAGTGAAACAACTGGAAAATGACGGTCTGAGTACCTGGACTGATTCCTATAATGAGGGTCAGATGATGAACCGTCTGATTCAGACTGCCAGAATTGCCCATGAGATGGGGAATTTGGAATCCCGTGACAAGATGATTGCGACCATCAAAGAAAGATTGGAGGATTGGTTTACTGCCAAGCCCGGACAGGTGGCATTCTTATTTTATTATAACAAAGATTGGTCAGCCATGCTAGGCTATCCTGCAGGACATGGTCAGGACACCAACCTGAATGACCACCATTTTCATTGGGGTTATTTTATCCATGCAGCAGCATTTTTGGAACAGTTTGAACCTGGTTGGGCTGAAGGTTGGGGGGAGATGGTCAATCTTCTGGTCCGCGATGCAGCTTCACCCGATAGGAGTGATGCATTGTTTCCTTTTTTGAGAAATTTTAGTCCTTATGCAGGTCATTGTTGGGCCAATGGTTTTGCAAGTTTCCCACAGGGAAATGATCAGGAATCCACTTCAGAAAGCATGCAGTTCAATTCCTCTTTGATCCATTGGGGTACTATCACAGGCAACAAAGAAATCAGGGATTTGGGGATTTATCTGTATACCACTGAGCAGACTGCCATAGAGGAATATTGGTTTGATATCCATGAGCGGAATTTTGGACCTAATCAACAATATAGTTTGGTATCAAGGGTATGGGGAAATTCCTATGATAACGGGACTTTTTGGACCAATGATATCGCAGCATCTTATGGCATAGAGCTGTATCCGATACATGGGGGTTCTCTTTATCTTGGGCATCATCAAGAATATGCTTCCAAACTTTGGAATGAAATTGCAGCAAATACAGGGATTTTAAGAAATGAGGCAAATGATAATCTTTGGCACGACCTGATGTGGAAATATCTGGCTTTTACAGATCCGCAGAAAGCGATTGAACTATATGATAGTTATCCTAATCGAAACCTAAAATTCGGAGTGTCTGATGCCCAAACCTACTACTGGCTTCATGCGATGAATGCAATGGGGAAAGTGGATGTTTCTGTCACCTCAAATTATCCTACCGCATCGGTTTTTATCAAAGATGGAGTGAGGACCTATGTGGTCAATAACTATGAAAAAAGCCCAATCACTGTCTTTTTCTCTGATGGTACTACCCTGGAAGCTCCTGCCCGTACCATGGTCACCAATAATGATGTGGACATAGAAAGTGAACTATCAGTCAGCTTTAACCAAGCCTATGTCAATGGCAGCGTGGACTTGAGTTTGAATATAGAAAAAGGAACCCCAACAAAAGTTGAATTTTTTAGAGGTACTGAAAAGATCGGAGAACTTACCGAGGAACCCTTTAATTTCAAAGCTGCTCAACTTCCATTGGGAGTGCACGACTTTTATGCGAAGGTTTTTGAAGGTGAAAAATTGGGTGTCTCAAATATTGTTTCCGTAGTAGTAGGGGACCAAGTTCCTTATTTGGGTACAGCTTGGTCAATCCCCGGAGTTTTAGAAGCTGGAAATTATGATGTATTTGAAGGAGGAAGAGGACAGGGAATTGCCTATTCAGATGTTTCGGTCAACAATGAGGGTGATTACAGGAAAGAAGAAAGTGTAGATGCAGCATTTATCACAGGAGAAGGAGCTACCATTGGGTGGATAGTCAGTGGGGAATGGGTAGAATACACTGTCAATGTGGAAAAAGCGGGACTGCACAAAATGGAATTTCGCTATGCTTCCGGAAATGCCAGTGGCGGAGGCCCATTCTGGCTTGAACTAAACGAAAAGAAAATCGCGGATAACATTTCCGTTGGTACAACAGGTGGTTGGGATACTTGGAGAACTCAGACGGTGGAAGGGATACCTCTTGTGGGAGGTGAAAATATCTTAAGACTTTCATTTGGAAATGGTGAGCTAAACTTTGGGAAAATGACCTTCACTTATGAAGGTGAATTGCCTTTTAGTCAACCAATTGCGAGTGCAGGAAATAATATTGTTGTGATTTTGCCGGAAGCAACAACTACATTAACAGGATCCGGTTCTGATCCCGAAGGCGGTAATCTGACCTACCTTTGGGTACAGGAATATGGACCTAGTGTGGCGACGATCAATGACCCTAATGCTTCAAGCACACTGATAAGCGGGTTAGAAGAAGGTATTTATAGTTTTAGGTTGACTGTCAGCAATGGAGAATATGATGATTCTGACCAACTTTTGGTGATTGTGAGCAATGATATCAATATTCCACCGGTGGTTGCTATTAGTTCACCGTCCAATAATCAGGAGTTTATTCAGGGAAGACCAATTGATATTGTGGCCGTAGCCAATGACCTGGACGGGTCTGTGGATCAGGTGGAATTTTTCGCAGGAGAAAATAGCATTGGTACAGCTACTTCTGAACCATGGAAAGTGAGTTGGTCCGGTAGTGTTGGTCATCATCAGTTAACGGCAATTGCCAAAGACAATGATGGAAATACGGCCACTTCTGCACCCGTAACCATACGTTTTACCGAAGCACCTTCATGCAGCGGTATATCCGAAAATGGAGATTTTAGATATGAATTTTCAGATGATGGCAGCAATCCCACTTTGACCTTTATCCCTACAATTTCCGGAATAGGCAATCAGGTATTGATCCTATATTATGGAACTTCTGCCAATGGAAATTTCCCCGGATATGGGGTAAGACCCAATGAACCTTTCAGGCTGAATGCTACGGAAGGAAGCACTGTATATTTCTATTATACTTATTCACACCCAACCCAAGGGGAGAAAAATACTTCGGGCCAAAGGATTTCATATGTGGTGGGAACCTGTCAGGGTACTGATGATGGTAATGGTGGAGGTTCCGGAGAAGGTCCTGTTATTGATTTTCCCATAACATTTGAAGAAGATTATGTATGGAACAGCCTGATCACGAATTTTGATGGAGGTGACCTTTCGGTCATCAACAACCCTGATATGGATGGAAACCAAAGTCCCAAAGTGGCAAAGATGGTGAAGAATGCTGGGCAGATTTGGGGTGGAGCCTTTATTTCGAAGGCTTCCGTGATTGATTTTTCGAAGGGAACTGACTTTACAGTTTCAGTATGGGCACCACGAGCCGATACCCGAATGTTGCTAAAATTTGAAAATGAATTTGATGGAGGACAGGCATTCGAAAAAGAAGTTACGATTCCTGAATCAAAAAAATGGGTGGATATCACTTTTGATATGAGCGGTTTCAATCCTTCCATTAGCTACAAAAAAGTAGTAGTCATTTTTGATCTTGGCAATGTTGGTAATGGATCTGCAGATTATACTTGGTATTTTGATAATATCCGGCAGGGAGAAATTTCTCAAATCCAACTCGAACAGGTAATTACTTTTGGGGAGATTGAAGCCAAAACCATGGGAGATGCTCCGTTTGAATTGACTGCTGTTTCTGATTCCGGATTGGAAGTTTCTTTTGAGAGTGAAAATGATCACTTGGGTATTAAGGCTATCCTGGTTACGCTTTTGAAGCCGGGAAGGGCAACCATCATCGCGCGTCAGGATGGGAATGATAGATTTCTTCCTGCGGCACCGGTCAGCAGATCGTTCTGTATCAATCCAGCAAAACCAACCATAAATATGACGGGTGTTGGAGGTAATTCAGTGACCTTATCGTCAAGCTCTTCTGAGGGAAACCAATGGTTTCTGGATGGGGAATTGATTGCGGATGCGACAGGGGAAAGTTTGGAAGTATCCTCTTTCGGAACCTTCACTGTTCAAGTAAGCATTGATAATTGTGTCAGTGAATTCTCTGACGAGATAACCCTCATTGTAAACAGTACAAGAATGGAAATTGGCGGAGAAATCATCATATATCCCAATCCAGTTGAAAGTCATTTTTATATTAAAGGAATCAGCGGGGCAATCAGATCAGCGGATTTGGTGGACATGGCTGGAAGAACTCATCCTGTTGAATTGGAAGAGTTTTCGGAGGGATTCAGAATTGATGTAGCAAATCTGCCTTCAGGAGTTTATATGTTCAGGTTATTTCAGGGTAATAAGCAATCTATTCACAAAATCCTTAAAAAGTAAAGTGTATCTGGTCAACATTTAGGTAATCAGGAATGGTTTCACTTTTATAATTGAAGAAGATTTCAAAAATCTTAAAACAGAGGACAACAGGTTCCTCTGTTTTTTGTATATTTTGAACTCTTTCAAACCCTTAATAAGCCATGAAATCCCTATTCTCACTCTGTTTATTATTTTTAATTGGCGTCTCAACAGCCCAAACGCCACTTACTTTTGAGGAACCTGTAAAACAGCGGGTCTTTGTCCTTACAGACATTACCAACGAACCTGATGACCAACAGTCAATGGTTCGTTTTTTGGTTTATGCCAATGAGTATGACATTGAGGGAATTGTAGCGACCACTTCCACCCATCTCCGAAATCAGGTCAGAAAGGATAAAATCACTGAATTAATCAAAAATTACGGTAAAGTAAAAACTAACCTTGACAGACATGCAGATGACTTTCCCTCATTGGAATATCTTCTAAATGTAACTTCGGAGCATTTACCATTGTACAGCATGGATGGGGTAGGAGAAGGCAAAGATTCCCCCGGTTCTGAAATGTTGATCAAAGCTGTGGATAGAAATGATGATCGCCCTCTTTGGGTGTCTGTTTGGGGCGGGGCCAATTGTCTGGCACAGGCACTTTGGAAAGTGAAAAACACAAGGTCGGAGGCAGAGTTGATAAAGTTTGTAAACAAACTTCGGGTCTACACCATATCCGACCAGGATTTTGCGGGTTCATGGGTAAGGCATAATTTTCCTGGTATTTTCTATATTGTTGATGCCAGTGCCGGAGACAATTGGAGGGAATATTACAAAGCGACTTGGACAGGGATAGCCGGAGACAGGTGGTATAAAAATGCGCCGATGGTGGATTTTGAATTGGTGGATAATCCATGGTTGATGGAAAATATCCGAGATCATCACGGTCCTTTGGGGGCCAATTACATTCCATTGGAATATATCATGGAAGGGGATACTCCCTCTTTTATAGGTTTGATCAATAACGGGCTTGCTTGGTACAAAAGCCCTGCTTGGGGAGGTTGGGCAGGAAGGTATGAACTTTGGAAATCCTATGGCGAGGTTGATAAAATCTGGACTTCCTCGATCAATACCCAGGATGAAGTGCTGTTGTCAGACGGTAGAAAAGAGGCTTCCAATCAGGCTACCATCTGGAGGTGGAGAAAAGCTTTTCAACATGATTTTGCAGCAAGAATGGACTGGAATATCTCCCAGACTTACAAAGCAGCCAACCATAATCCCATCATCATGCTGAACGGAAATGAAGGGAAAGCCTTGGCCAATGGTAAAGTTGAAGCAGGAAAGACGGTTCGCTTATCAGCAAAAGGGACTTTTGATCCGGACGGTGATCAACTCAAATATCATTGGTGGATTTATAGGGAAGTTGGGGGCTTCAATGGTAAACTGGAATTCTTCAATCCATATGGGGATGAGCAAAGTTTTGAAATGCCAAAATTGAATGAAGGCCAATCCCTGCATGTTATTTTGGAGGTTCAGGATAGTGGGAAGCCAAGTCTATATAGTTACCGAAGAATTATCCTAAGCAATCAATAACAATCAGGAGAATAAAAATATGAGTGAAGAAAACCTTCCTGCATCTGGGCGTTTGATTTCCTTGGACGCCTACAGGGGACTGACTATGTTTTTGCTGATTGCCGAAGCGGCAATGGTTTATCAAACTTTTTTGAATGCCTTTTCTCCAGAAAGTTTTGGGCATACTTTATTTACGCAGTTCACCCATCATCCATGGAATGGCCTGAGATTTTGGGATTTGATTCAGCCCCTCTTTATGTTTATCGTCGGGGTAGCAATGCCCTTTTCTCTCAACAAAAGGTTGGCAATTGCAGGAGACAGGGGGAAAGTAACAAGGCATATTTTGAGACGCTGCTTTTTACTTTTTCTTTTCGGAACGGGCTTACATTGTGTGTACAGTCAAAAGTTGGTCTTTGAGCTTTGGAATGTGTTGACCCAACTTTCATTTACCATATTGCTCACCTATTTTCTGATCAGACAGCCCTTCAAAATTCAATTAGCAGTATCATTGGGTTTGTTGACCCTTACAGAAATTCTATACCGATCCTATGCCCCCGATTCCCCTTTTGTGATGGGAGAGAATTTCGGTTCTTACACTGATATGTTGTTGATGGGGAAAATAAACAATGGGGGATGGGTAGCCATAAATTGCATTCCTACCGCAGCCCATACCCTGTGGGGTGCCATTTGCGGAAACCTTCTGTTGTCCAAGAGAACTGATAAGGATAAAATAAAAGTCCTAATCATTGCAGGATTTGTCGGTTTGGTAGCAGGATACGGATTGGATTTATTGGGAACTACACCCATTATCAAAAGAATCTGTACCAGCTCATTTGTGCTGGTTTCAGGTGGATGGGCATTATTAGCCTTGGCATTTTTCTATTGGTTGGTGGATATGAAAAAGCAGCAATCCTGGGCTTTTGCTTTTATCGTGGTAGGGATGAATTCCATATTCATCTATTTGTTTGCAGAAGTGTTGGGGCACCGTTGGTTATATGGATTTATTGAAATTTTCAGCGTGGGATTTTTGAAACCACTAGGGATTTCAGATGCCGTTTTGGGGATTTTGACTGCATTGTTGACTTTGGCGGCGATGTGGTATTTGTGTTATTTTCTTTATAAAAAGAGAGTGTTTTTTAAGATTTAGAAAAAAAATCAAATCAAACATTAGCTATTTACTATGCTTGCATTTCGAGTCCCCATCATTTTTAAAAAAACATTCAGAAAAGGCAATGACATTGAGGTCAGCCTAATTGGGCCTCGGCAAGCTCGGCCACCGGGGGTCGTCTTGTTGGGAGGTGGGATTGTGAAAATTGGAGCAGCCGCATTTCACAATCCCACCTTATTTAACAATATTTTCCGTTCCCCGAGCTTGCCGAGGGGTAATTAACATTTATGTCATTGGTAGAAATTGCTTTCTATCTCTTAAAATATCCAAGTCGATTTCTAAATCTATACTACCCGAAAAAGTCAATAATCTTTTTATTTTGATGTTTTTCACATATTCTTCTAAAGCTTCTTTTATCAATTGACTTTTGGTTTTGGCATCGGATAGTCTCATGGCTTCTTCCATCAATTCCTGAGGTATTTCAATAGTTGTTCTCATTTGCACATTAAATTTGAGGTAGGTAAATTTATCAATTTTACAAGGGTTTTTCAATTCAAACATAAGAATGACTTGAGAAATTGGATTTTAAAATCTTTGGAACAATTGAAAACAAGATACTTTAGATTCCCCTGGAAATGAACTATATTCCAAGATGAAAAATCTAATTGTCCTTATTGCTTTGTCTTTTTTGACTCCTTTGGTTTTTGCCCAGACCACCTACCCCCTTTACGGCAATGATCCCATTCCCAATTCCATTGATGTTCCTAATGAGGAAATGTCAGAAGCCAGTGCAGCTGGAATTTTAAGGATCAGTAAAGTAACCAAGCCAACACTGACAGCATATCTTCCTTCCAAAGATAAAGCAACAGGACAGGCGGTGATTGTTTGTCCAGGTGGTGGTTATACCATTTTGGCAGCAAGTCATGAAGGTTCGGATGTGGCAGAGGAATTTGTCAAAAAGGGCATTGCAGCTTTTGTTCTAAAGTATCGTCTTCCCAGTGATGAGACAATGATTGACAAGACCATTGGACCATTACAGGATGCACAGCAAGCTATTCTAATGGTAAGGGAAAATGCTGAAAAGTGGAATATCAAACAGGATCAGATCGGGATTATGGGTTTTTCAGCGGGTGGACATTTGGCTTCTACTGTCGGAACACATTACAACAATCAAACCATTCCCAATCATAAGGGGACAAGCCTGAGACCTGATTTTATGATTTTGGTATATCCGGTCATTACTTTTGATCCGAAGATCGGGCACAGTGGTTCAGCACAAAACTTATTGGGTGAAAATCCCACACAGGCTATGAGGGATTATTTTTCAAATGAAAAGCAGGTCAATTCCAAGACTCCCCTTACCTACCTTGTTCACGCCAAAAACGATCCGGTGAGTATACAGAATTCCTATGTTTTTGAAGAAGCTTTGAAGAATTTTAATATACCTGGTTCAACTACTTATTTTGAAGAAGGCGGTCATGGATTTGGAATGATCAATCGCACTTCTAAAGTAAAATGGATGGATGAGGTGGAGAAGTGGATGAAGGGACTAAACTAAGATTGTATTCTGTGTTTTTGCTTAGAAATCTAAATATCCAATCCAAAAATCAAATCCAACAGTTTGTTTATAGGATGAAGTCAAATTCATCAACCTGATGGATAAAAACAAGTTAGAAATCAAAAGAAACAGATTAGTTTGGGGCCTTCCATCAGGAGATGTTTGTTTGCCTCTGTTTTTTTATCCAATTTTAGATCTAATCTGATTGGAGTTATGAATAGATTTGTTTTTGGATTTATGGTTGCGGTTTTGGTTTTTGCTGGATTTTGGCTTTGGTCCAATAAGCAGGAATCCATGGAAGAAATGCTTGAAAGTACTTCTTTGATCCAACAGCAAATCGAGCAGGTAGGGAAATTGATCGTGACCGAAGGTTATTTTTCACAGGTTTTTACCTACAAAAACTCCCAAAATATGTTTCTCAATCTGATGACATCAGATAAGAAAGCCTTGGTTGTGGCCAATGCCAAAGTCACTGTAGAATATGACCTCCGTCAACTTCAGACTGAAATCGATCAGGAAAATAAAATAGTAATCCTAAAAAGAATACCTGAACCTGTCATCAATATCTATCCCGACATTGAATATTATGATGTGACCCAGGATTATTTCAATAAATTCGGGGCGGCGGATTACAACAAAATCAAAAGTACAATCAATGCCAGAATCAGGGAAAAAGTGGATAAATCCAATCTATTGGAAAATTCCCATGAAAGATTGATGAGTGAACTGGCAAATATTTTTATTCTAACCAAATCCCTAGGGTGGACTTTGCAATACAATGAAATTATCGTTGAAAATGAAGATCAACTTAAAAACCTTAAAAGATAAATTGAAACCTTCAAACAAATCCAAATCATGAACCTGAACAAAAAAAGCCTTTTCCTATTGTGGATATTTTCAATCTGCATTATTGAATTTTCCCTAGCCCAAATCCCAAGGCAATACCTTGATATTACAGTTGCTCCTGACAGGACGGATTGGACTTACAAAACTGGAGAAGATGTGGAGTTTTTCATTTCGGTCACCCAATCCGGGGTTCCGGTCCCAGTAGAAAATGTTCGTTTTGCTGTAATGGAAGAAAAGATGAACCCTCTCAAAGAGGGATCCATTAGCTTAAAGGATGGGAAATCAAAAACGCAAAAATTTACAATGAAAAAGCCGGGCTTTCTAAGATGTGAAGTTTACGCGACGATTGATGGGAAGGAATATAAAGGGCTAGGAACTGCAGCGTTTGAGCCCGAAAAAATCAAGCCTACGGTGAAGATGCCTGTAGATTTCAATTCATTTTGGGATGGAGCTAAAGCAGAATTGGCACAAATCCCAATGGATTATATGATGACCCATTTGCCGGAAAAAAGCTCCCAACATATAGATGTGTACCATGTGAGTTTTCAGAATATTAGAAATTCGAGAATCTATGGAATTCTGAGTGTTCCTAAAGGTGAAGGGAAGTTCCCTGCTATATTGAGTGTTCCAGGTGCAGGTATCAGGCCCTATGGAGGAGATATAGGAAAGTCCCTGAGAGGAGCAATTACCCTTCAGATTGGTATTCATGGGATTCCTGTGGATATGCCTCAGGAAGTTTATAGCAATCTTGCATCGGGAGGATTGAGTGGATATATGCATATCAACAATCAAAACAAGGACCTTTATTATTACAAAAGAGTGTATTTGGGTTGTGTAAGAGCAGTGGATTTTTTGGTTTCTCTTCCCCAATATGATGGAGAAAATTTAGCGGTTCAAGGTGGTAGTCAGGGAGGAGCTTTGGCAATAACTACCGCAGCGCTTGATTCAAGGATTAAATACCTTGCAGCTGTTTATCCTGCATTGAGTGATATGACAGGTTATCTCAATGGTAGGGCAGGTGGTTGGCCACATGTATTTGCGGGGCAAAATCTAAAATACTATGACAGACCCGAAGTGATAGAAACATTGGCTTATTATGATGTGGTCAATTTTGCAAGGATCCTACAAACACCAGGGTTCTATACTTGGGGATTTAACGACGAAACTTGTCCTCCGACGTCTTTCTATTCCGCATACAACGAGATCAAAGCTCCCAAAGAAGTATTTATAGTACCTGAAACCGGCCATTGGACCTATCCTGAGCAGGGTAAAAAGATAGAAGATTGGTTGTTTGGGAAATTGGGGAAAAATTAATTTTGGTTATATGCTTTCTTGCCCGTAAGGTATAATCCCTATTCAAATTTGGATGGGAGACCGATGACCGATGACCGATGTAGCGTGAAATTGAAGCATTAACTGGATGTTCTATTGATTTGGCTTATTAATGGGAGGATTTTGTGCAATTAATAATAAGAGATAAAAAAAGGATGGGAAATTTTCCCATCCTTTTTGTTTTTTAAGCGATCATGGATAATCACTTATTGGGATTGCTTCATCACGCGGATGGATTTTATGCCTTGCAATGTTCTGATATTGATGATGTAAAATCCTTTATTCATTCTGGAGAAGTCCATCTCAAGGCGGCTTTCATCTCCGAACCATGTTCTCTGAACAGCATGCGCCCGTCCCATAGCATCTAGTATTACCAAAGAGTTATCAGTTGGTTCTTCATCCACAAATCCTTTCAGGTTGATATTCAATCTGTCTATGACCGGGTTAGGATATGCGATAATTTTCCTAAAGTTTCCATCTCCCTCAAGAGATGAAGGTACTTCAGATATTGCTATCTCCAAAGCTGTTTCTTCAATAGGTGCTGATAGCGTTCTAGCTGAATTCACGTTGTTTTGAAGTGGCCTGATAGCAATGGCCTGTGCTACCCAATGTTCACTCAGAGAGGCAATGGCGCTCATATCACCGGTGGCCCCAGCTTCCCGCTTTATGAAGAAAGACATCATGTTTGAGGTAAGCCCTTGACTGTTGTTAGGATCATCATAAACTTCTGTTGTTCCAGTTGGCGGAGTCCAGGTGGCGTTTTTCTTGTTGGTATAGAACAGCATAACCAAGTTATTGCAATCCTCTGTGGTAATGGATGGTGCCGTAGCCACTAATGACTGTGGTCCGGAAGCCCCACTGGATGTAACTATAGGATTTTTGGTATCAGCTCCG
>NZ_JBGSXS010000453.1:0-3075 GCF_041751335.1 Aquiflexum sp. | reverse complement strand
ACTTTCTGAAACCAAAAGATTGCTCCCCTCAGCTTTAAAAATTTTGGTATAACTCTGTTCACTTTGGCAATACAAGATTTCATCATGGTCGATAAAATATATCCCTTCCTGCGTAGGGAAACTCAGAATGTTCAATGACTCCATTTTTTCCTTCAATTCATCAACCTTTTTTCCCACCGATTTTTCCTCAAATTTTGATTCAAATTTTGAGATGGTTTCTTCAAATTCAATAGGGTCTATGGGTTTGAGCAGGTAATCCAAAGCCTGGTATTTGATGGCCCTCAGTGCGTATTTTTCATGTGCCGTTGTGAAAATCACCTCAAAGTCTATCTGATTTCCAAAGTGTTCGAATAAAGAAAATCCCCCTTTTTCAGGCATTTGGACATCCAAAAAGACAAGATCGGGTTTTGCTTTATGTATTCGTTTTATGCCCTCATCTACAGAGGAGCATTTGGCTTCGATTGAAAATTTTTCAGGAAAATATTTATTCAAAAGCATTTCCACTACTTCTTGAGCATGTACTTCGTCGTCAATGATGATTACTTTGAACATAGGATGTAGGAGAAGGAGGATTATCAAATTTAAAAAAGAAAAACAAAAATTAAGGAAAGTTTAGTTTTATTTTCACTATTAGATTAAAACTTCACCAAAGTAATCACCTCTGCCACACAAACCGGCTTGGAAGCGGAATCGGACTCCATTTCTGCATGTATAAAAAGTTTGACGCTGCCATCGGGATTTTCTTCCACTTTGGACAAGGTGGCGGATAACCTGACCTTATCCCCGGAATACACGGGTGCAGGAAAACGTACACTGTTCGTCCCGTAATTCAAAGCCATCTGCACCCCTTCCAGAGGAAGGATTTCATAAAGCAGCTTTGGGACCAAAGAAAGGGTCAAGTACCCATGGGCCAGATTTTTGCCACCCGGAATCAGGGACTTGGCTTTTTCAGTATCCACATGGATCCACTGAAAATCCTCCGTCGCATCCGCAAATTTCTGAATGACTTCCTGACTGACCGTAGTCCAGGCACTCGTCCCCAATGACTTCCCAACACCCCCCCTCAACTCCCCAACCGACCCAAACCCCACTATTCTCTCCTCCCCACTCTCGTCTCTCGCATCTCGCTTCTCGCTTCTCAAACCCCCTCTTGATTCTTGTATTCCCGATTCTCGGGACAGGACTTTGATTCTAGTATCTAATCTCTCGTTTCCCGCTTCTCGCATCTCATTTCTCACTTCTCGCCTCTCGCTTCTCACATCTCCCACCACCATCGCTTTCCCCACAACCTTCCTATCCATCATATCCTGCAAGGCCTGAGGGGTCTCTTCCAAAGAATATTCCTTATAGATATGCTGACTGATTTTTCCGGATTGGATCATAACTACCAATTCCATGATATTTTGTTGGTTCTGTTTTGGTTCTTCGGTGGAGAACCTCCCCCAAAAGACCCCCATCACCGAACAGCCTTTTAACAAAGCCAAATTGAAAGGCAGCTTTGGGATACCCCCGGCGGCAAAACCAACTACCAGATACCTGCCTTTCCAGGCCATTCCCCGCAAAGCAGGTTCGGCATATTTGCCACCAACCACATCCAAAATCACATCAACACCTTTACCCTCAGTCAGCTCTTTTATTTTTTCCTTTACATCTTCTTCCTCATAATTGATCAAAAAATCCGCGCCTTTTTCCTTGCAAACAGCCAACTTCTCCGCAGACGAAGCCGCAGCAATAACAGTTGCCCCCATTACCTTTCCAAGTTCAACAGTCGCCAAGCCCACTCCACCTGATGCTCCTAATACCAGCAAGGTCTCACCCGATTTAATTTGTGCACGATCCTTGAGTGCATGATAGGAAGTGCCGAAGGTGTAAAGGGTAGAGGCCGCTGTCAGGTAATCCATTTGAGGTGGAATAGGAAAAACTCTATCTGTACTGACTTTCACCTTTTCCGCAAAACCTCCCCATCCGCATAAAGCCAACACCCGCTGTCCTACCTTTAAATGTTTAACCCCTGAACCCACTTTTTCAATGATTCCCGAAACTTCACCACCTGGAGAAAATGGCAACTCAGGTTTGAACTGGTATTTGTTCTGAATGATCAATACATCAGGAAAATTGACCGCACAGGCCATGACCTGAATGACAACTTCCTTTTCATTTGGTTCAGGATCTTGAATGTCGGAATAAACTAGCGTTTCGGGGGTTCCGTGCTGCTGGCAAAGGATAGCTTTCATACTCAAAAGTTTTTTTGTTAAAATAGGCAATTCCTCAATTAAAACGTAATTTTGGACCCACATACAAGTCAACCTCTTGCTAAGATTTGAATCGCCAAAGAACTCCTAAAATTTTATTCTTGATCAAAAATTTTTGAGAATAGTAAAAATTTTCTTTGCGCCTTTGCGTCTTTGCGGGAATAAAACCCCCAAATATGTCAGTAAAAAATTATATAGAATCCCACAAAGAAAGATTTTTAAACGAGCTTTTTGACTTATTGCGCATTCCTTCTGTGAGTGCAGATCCCAAATTCAAGGATGATGTTTTTGCTGCAGCAGCATTTGTGAAAGAGCGATTGGTGGAGGCAGGTGCCGACAAGGTAGAAATCTGTCAGACTGTCGGATATCCTATCGTTTATGGAGAAAAAATCATTGACGCATCATTGCCGACCATTTTGGTCTATGGGCATTACGATGTGCAGCCTGCTGACCCTTATGAACTTTGGGATTCACCCCCTTTTGAACCTGTCATCAAGAAAACCGCAAGACACCCTGAAGGAGCTATTTTTGCCCGTGGATCTGCTGATGATAAAGGGCAGTTTTACATGCATGTCAAAGCTTTTGAAGCCATGATGGCCAATGATTCTTTGGCCTGCAATGTCAAATTTATGATTGAGGGTGAGGAAGAAGTAGGGTCTGAGAATCTCGATATTTTTGTGAAGGAGAATAAGGAAAAATTGAAAGCCGATGTAGTGGTGGTTTCCGACACCCATATGATTTCATTGGAGCATCCCTCAGTCACTGTTGGCCTAAGAGGTCTTGCCTATATGCAAGTAGAAGTGACCGGACCAAACAGAGACCT
>NZ_JBGSXS010000452.1:0-2408 GCF_041751335.1 Aquiflexum sp. | reverse complement strand
AGTATTTCCAATCTTTACCCTTATTCCTTATGAGTCAAATCCAAAAACAGAGAAGTGGATGAAACAAAATCCTTATGAATAAAAAAAGGCTCCTCTTTACTAGAGGAGCCTTTTTTTATATTATAAAATTATTTTAAATCTTCCGCTGAAACAGAAGCATTGAACTCCAATTTTTCAACCTTTGCTTCCAATGGAATGGGAATCATTGGCGATTTTAGCGTAGACATCATTGGATATTGAATGCCTTCGACATCTTGGTAATCCGAATAGAATATTTCTCCTGCATCCGTACTTTCGGTTTTTATTTTTAGACCTGAATCTACAGCGTAGAAGTTTATTTGTTTAGCTCCGGTAGGATTGGAAATGAGGACTTTATAAGCATTTTGACCTTCCACATCATTGATGCCTTCCAATACAATGCTATAACCCAACTCCTCATAATGCAATTCCGGAAATATAAACATATTCATCTTTGCAGCTTCAAATTGCTCATCTGAAAGTTCTTGGGTTTGACCTCCAGCGGTAACAGAAGCCTTTCCATCCTTAATGAGCGTATGGATAGCCACATTTCCCATAGCCATTATTTTGTTGGAAAAAGCCTGTACATTTTCATCATATACATAATTGATGTTCAATTTTGCTCCTGGAATTTCAGCAACAGATTCCATGATTGAAGTTTTAATCGTCTTTGCTTTTTCTGCACCACCAATAGCCTTAATATAATCTTCTATGACTTTTTCAGCAGTGATTTCAGAATCCATGGCAATCTGACGTTCAGGGTCACCCGCATTGGTAAATCTTTTTACCTCTCCAAATGCCATCAAGCCTTCTTGTATTTGAGACCCGTTGCCCACAACTGTGATGTACATGTTTTCGGGTTTTAAAAGTTTTTTTGCAGATGCATTTACTTGATCTTCTGTCAGGTCATTCAATCTCTGAAGGTAAGTACTATAATAGTCTGAAGGTAAATCATACCTTTCCATATTTATGGCGAAGCTGGCAATTGTTGCTGGACTTTCAAGAGATCTTGCAAATGACCCACTCAAGGCGGATTTTGCTCCTTTTAATTCAAGCTCTTGAACACCATTTTCTTTTAGGTTTCTGATTTCATAGATGATTTCATTAATAGCCGAATCTGTCGCAGACCCTCTTACACTTGAGCCAGCATAGAATCTTGCAATCAAATCATCAGAACCAAAATTTGCTGATGCACCATATGTGAAACCTTTGTCTTCCCTTAAATTTTGAAGAAGCCGGCCGGAAAATCCTCCTCCCAAAACATATCCAAGTATTCTACTTTGAAGATAATCCTCTGATGTCAAAAAATTATCCAAAGGATAAGTCACTTCAATCACAGATTGTTGTGAAGCTGATCTGTCAACCAATGCCACTATATTTTTCTCGGGAGCCTTTGGCTTTTCATAAGATTTGGAAGGTACTTCACCCCTTTCCCATCCTGCAAAATATTTTTCTACCAACGGTTTAGCAGTTGCTATGTCCATATCACCCACAATTGCCAAGTACGCGATATTTGGTCTGAAATAGGTCTCATAATAAGATTTGATATCCTCAACCGTAACATTATCTACAGTACCTTCTGTCTCAATTTCTCCATAGGGATGGCTATTTCCATATACAAGCTTGGAAGTCAAGATTGATGATACCGAATTCGGATCATTTTTAGCAAGCGCAAGACCCGATTTGGTCTGTGTTTTTAGCTTATCCAACTCCTCTTCTGGGAAAATAGGATTGAACAACACATCTGCCATCAATTCCATTACTTTTTCTTGATGTTTGGTTAAAGTAGATCCTGAAATCGAAGTTGAACTTCCTGAAATCCTGGCACCAATAAAATCCACTTCTTCGTTGAATACATCTTTGGTTCTGCTTTTTGTACCTGCGGTCATCATTTGACCAACAAAACCCAGCATTCCGGCTTTATCTCCTTCTACAATCGGATCCCTATCTAAAATCAACGAATAAGTAACTCTTGGCAATTTGCTATTTTGAATCACAAAAACTTTCAACCCATTATCCAAAGTGAATGATTCTGCTTCTCCAAATTTAATTTCTGGTGCGGGGCCAGGTTCAGGTAATTTGGTTCTATCTACCTGAGCAATAACCGAAGAGAAACACAGAGAAAATACGACGTAAAATAATATCTTTTTCATTTTATTTCATTTAATGGTTAAAAATCACTCTGTTGACTGGGCAGATTTTGGAAGGTATTTCAACACAACCCTACTGTCTTTTTTCAGATATTGCCTGGCTACCCGCTGGATATCTTCATGTTTTACTTTCCTGTATTGGTCCAGCTCAACATTGATATAATCAGCACCTCCATTAAAGACATGGGCCTGAGCCAAATTAAGAGAGATATTTGCAATGGAACCCCTACTGTTCACTAA
>NZ_JBGSXS010000451.1:0-21890 GCF_041751335.1 Aquiflexum sp. | reverse complement strand
ATGATTCCGGGATTGAGGGAGATTTTAAATTTTCTGATTGAATCCTGCGTGGCGTATAAATTAGAAAATGGCAGGGATGCCAATCCCATGGAGGCAATAGATGTGTTTTGGATAAATTTTCTTCTATTCATAATTCAAGGTTTTACAGCTCAATATAGGTTTTTTGAATTGGGTTCAAAAGGATAAATTGACCGTTGGATGCAGTTTGTATCCTTATGGCAAGTAATTGTTTGTTATGGGGGTTTTTAGCAATATATTGAAGGGGTGACTCTAGAAGATAGGTCTTAAATAAGGATGTTTGACTACCCATAATATTGCTCGTAGGCCCGGTTTCCTATAACCCTTAATCTTCATGCAATCTTTCAGGGAGGACGCGGGAAGGACGACGGCGGACCGGGCCGGCCTTGGCCTCGCGCGCTGATAGGATTCCGCCGTCTTGACTTTTTTGGTTACTTTTTTTGTCAAGAAAAAAAGTGACTATATATTAAATCATTGAAAACCATTCTAGGGTCAAGAATCCAATAAAACAAAACGTTTCCTTGCAGATACTCATAAATATAAATTCATAAAATCAAACCCAAACACCATGAACCGATTGAAAATTCTCTTACTGGCAATTCTTACTTTAAGTCTACAATCCCTAAAAGCTCAAGAAAGCAAAGTATTCGATAACCTCTCAATGAACAGTAAAATCCTCAATATGGAAAGGAAATACGCCATTTACCTCCCTCCCGGATATGAAACTTCACAACGCTCCTACCCTGTGCTATACTTGCTGCATGGTGGAGGAGATGACCAAACGGGATGGGTGCAATTTGGGGAAGTGCAGCACATTGCCGATAAGGCCATCAAAGAAGGCAAAGCCACAGCTATGATCATCGTCATGCCGGATGCCAATACCGGAAGACGGGGCTATTTCAACGATGTCAACAATGAGTGGCGGTATGAGGATTTCTTTTTTGAGGAACTCATGCCCGAAGTGGAAAAGAAATACAGGATCAAATCCGAAAAAAGATACCGGGCCATAGCAGGGCTCTCCATGGGAGGAGGTGGTTCCTATTTCTATGCCATGCACCGTCCGGACCTTTTTTCATCAGCATGTCCCTTGAGTGCCTCGGTGAGAAACAATTCTTTTGATGAATTCAAACAAGGATTGGAAAACCAAAAGATAACAATAAAAAACCCTGGTGCATTAGAGGGATATTTCGATAGACACCAATCCCTTAGACAAATTGAACTCAATGATCCTGAAGCGATGAAATCCGTCAAGTGGTATTTTGATTGTGGAGACGATGATTTTTTGTATGAGGGAAACAGCTTGGTACATATTGCCATGAAAAAGAAGGAAATCCCCCATGAATTCAGAATCCGGGACGGTGCCCATAATTGGACCTATTGGAGGGAATCATTGCCGGAGGTTTTGGGATTTGTTTCGGAGACTTTTCATCAGAAGTAGGGAGGGTTTTGCGTATGTAACATTTCAAATGTTCGGATAGGGAAACGGCATCAAGTTAGCCGTCATTCCGAGGTACGAGGAATCTCTCGAGGTACCTATAGGGGGTTGAATTACTAATAAATCGACCCTTCTATCTAAAATTATCTTTTTCCTGTACCTCGGGAGATGCTTCCTACGTCAGCATGACCTGCCGCTCAGATGTATGTCATTGGTAGGTACGAGGAATCTCCAGAGGTCCCATTTATGTTTGTATCGATCATTTCCTGATCCTTGAGGCAGACTTTCCTACGTCATGACGGAGACCTACCAGTTATCTCGAGATACGATTAATCTTCGAAAGTTCATTCCAACCAAATAATTGAGTTTTCTTCATTCACCAACTCATTATTTCATTTGTCAAATCAATCCATTTTGGGTTCATGGTGGCAATTAAATCTTCCTTCTTTTTTCTACTCCAACCCTTTAATTGTTTTTCCCTGCCAATTGCTTCTTCAATGGAGTGAAACCCTTCATAATATATGATTTTTTTCAAATTGTACTTAGAGACAAATGAGTTTGGAAATATGTTGTTTTGATGTTCAAAAACTCGCTTTTGTAAATTACTTGTTACTCCAATATAGAGTGTTGTATTTAATTTGTTGGTAAACATATATACAGCTCCTCCTTTTTCCATATTTATACTAATTTAGTTGAGAATAAATTTTTCCTTACTTCGGAAGCTGCTTTTCTGGCTATCTGGATCAGCATGACCTTCACATAGGCATCAACCCGAGGCAGAAGGAACTCTATAGATACAAAAAGGTGATGGATATTATTCCATTGTTTTTTCAATTTATCCATTTCCTGAACCTCGGGAGATGCTTCTCCCGATAGCTATCGGGATCAGCATGACGCCAGCACAGATTAGGTCATCCCGAGGTACGAGGGATCTCTTGGGGTACCTATAGACGTTTGAATTAATAATAAATCGACCCTTCTTGCTAAAATTATCTTTTTCCTGTACCTCGGGAGATGCTTCCTGCCTCAGCATGACGGCGGCTCCCATCAAGTCCCACAAAATGTCCGATATCCGGCATCTCCATTAGGAGGTGGAGACTGAAAATGGAGTTTGGTCGAGTCAGGATTGTAGGGTGTTTTCAAAAGTTGATCAAGTTCTTTAAATAACTGATAATCATTATTTAATGAGGCATTATCTAAAGCTTCTTCGACTAGATGGTTTCTTGGGATAAAATATGGATTATATTGAGCCATGGACTTTTGAACCTCTTCCAAATTCCTGCCATTCCGGGTAACCTGCTTCACCCAATGCAGGTACCATTCCTGAAAGGCCGAAGCTTCATAAAATGCCTCTCCCGAAAGATCACCGGTCTGTAGTGCTACAAAAGTATTAGTGTAATCCGCACCAAATTGCTGCATCAAGGCCAATAGGTCTTCGATGATATGTTTGTCAGATGCTTCCTTTTCTATTAACCCTAATTTTCCGCGCATCATGGTCAACCACTTTTCCTCATATATTTCCTGAAAAGCATTCAAGGTCTCCTGTGCCAATTCAATGGCCTGCTTTTGGTCAGCATGAATCTGGGGAAGTAAGGCTCCTGCCAAAATAGAAAGGTTCCAATGGGTGATGTAGGGCTGATTGCCGTAGGCATAGCGGCCATTGACATCAATGGAACTGAAAACTGTTTTGGGATTATAGGTATTCATAAAAGCACAGGGTCCATAATCAATGGTTTCTCCTGCAATGCTCATATTATCCGTATTCATCACCCCATGGATAAAACCCACACGCATCCAATCCACCACCAAGGCTGCCTGCTTTTCCATTACCGCCTTAAGTAGTGCCAATGCTGGATTTTCCTCTCCTATTAGCATAGTATAATGTCTTCCTATGGTGTAATTGGTCAACTCCTTTTGCTCCTCCAAAGTCAGGAAATGCCTTGCATACTCAAAGGTACCCACCCGGATATGGCTTTGAGCTGTTCTAGTCAATATGGCGCCTGTCTGACTTTTCTCTCGGTAAACCGTTTCACCACTTTCAATTACAGCCAAAGACCTTGTGGTCGGTATGCCCAAATGGAACATGCTTTCACTGATAAGGTATTCTCTCAACATGGACTTAAGCGTAGCCCGA
This sequence comes from Aquiflexum sp., assembly GCF_041751335.1. GTDB lineage: Bacteria > Bacteroidota > Bacteroidia > Cytophagales > Cyclobacteriaceae > Aquiflexum. The sequence goes on along the minus strand of NZ_JBGSXS010000451.1, from coordinate 18,303 downwards.
CCATCCCCTCCACGGGAATAGGGAGTCCTTCCAGAACCTTTTAACTGCATGTCCACAAGGCTTCCGTTTGGAGATTTTTGTTCACCGATCAGAATGGCCCTGCCATCACCCAACATGGTTAAATTACCGAACTGATGTCCTGCATACGCCTGTGCCAAAGGTTGACTTCCCTGAGGGGTTTTATTTCCTGAAAATAGCAGGGCAATCTCCTGAGGAGGAAAATCTGAAAAATCCAATCCCAATTCCTTACACAAATCCTCATTCAAAATAACCGTTTTTGGGTTTTTGACTGGAACAGGTTGCTGATAGGTAAAAAACCCGGAAGGAAGTTTTCCATAAGTATGCTGAAGATTCCAACCTGCTGTTTTATTGAAATAATTAACCGAAGACATATAAATGGATTTTGAATAACCTCATTAACAGTATCAGGAATCCAATGATTCAATGCCCTTGGTATTTAAATCTTGGTTTTTTGAAATCTTCGATCTTAAGAGTTTGGAAACTAACGAACTGGGCCTAACTCTTTTGGCTAAAGCCGATTTCTATATACCATCTATTGTGAATGGGCTAAAACACCATTCCTATTGAAAAAATCAATAAAACTTCAAATAATCTATCCACAACTGAAAGCTTCCCTCCTGCTCGTCTGCTAAAATAAAACCAATCCGCTGAATGCCTTTCAAGACCTCAGGGTCAATCCCTTGTTGCAAGGTGTCACCCATTTTACTGATTTCAAAATCGCGAAGAGGTATGGTGATGGTTTCCCATTCCTTTTGTGTTGCACCAAATTTCACCCTGAATTTGGGGAGATAAAACGGGGTATCTTTTTCAATCAGGATTTCAAACATCCGCTTGGTGTCTGATTTGAAGCGGATTTCACAATACTTAAAAGCGGAAAGGTCATAATTGCCCAAAGCACTGCGGAGTGAGACAAAGCCTCCATTATTTTTCAAAGAAACATTTCCTGCAAAAAGAATAGCATCTCCATCCAAAGTCACTTTGGACTGGGAAAGCCCACCCATGACACCATCATTGATAATTGACCATTTGCCAAAATCTTTCTTGGTTCCAAATTCAAATATTAAAGGATCTTTCATCTTCGAAGGATTAGCATACAAACTAAGAAACAAGAATAACATTAGCTGCCACATACCTTGAAAAGACAATTTAGCAGGTTATTGTTTAATATCTTATGGAAGTCAATCTTCCAAACAAGGAATACCTTCTCGGGAATTCGGGCCAAATGGCGGAATAATCCTGTACTGATTGATCATTTCCGGAATATCTGCATCCTTCATCTGATAGGTTGGGGTATATCGGATTTGATCCCAATACAAAGTTCTGGGTTCTTTGGCCCTTAAGTCGCCAGTTTCTGTCATCCAGTTTTTAAGCTGTTCACTCAGTTGGGTTTGAACCAGAATCAATTCCGGTTTCCCCGCAAGATTATTCAACTGGAAAGGGTCTATAACTACATCATATAACTCCTCCTCCGGCCTTTGACCAAAAGTCAATTCATAGAAATCAGGTGTTCCTGCTTTGTGTTTTCCTTTCATTTCCATGATCAGGAATTTAGTGATCGAATGATCTACATCTCCATACTGACCGACTGACTGATGAACAGTAGGGTCCCCGGCCGGCAATCGTTCAGGCATAGGATTCCAGATATACAGGTATTGATGATTCCGAATCGCCCTCATAGGATAGCTTTGGTCTCCTTTTCGGACATTGGCATGACGCTCTCTTTCCAAAAACACCTCTGATTTACCTTTTTTATTTCCCGCTATCACATCCCAAAATGATTCCCCGCTCATACTATCAGAATTCAAATCAGCCGCTTCCAAAAAACTTGGAGCAAAATCCACAAAATTGATAAAGCTATTGACAACAGTTCCTCCTTTGACTTTTTCAGGCCATCGGATGACCAAGGGCATCCTGGTTCCATAATCGTAGAGGTTGGCTTTGGCGCGTGGAAATGGCATGCCGTTATCACTTGTCATCACGACGATGGTATTGTCCAATTCTCCTGCTTCATGAAGCATACGGATAATTTGCCCACATTCTCTATCGAACCGCTCTACTTCAAAATAGTAGTCCAGGATATCATTTCTTACACAATCAAGATCCGGGAAAAAACCGGGTACAGGAACATCTTCCAGTTTCATCCCTGTTTGAATTCCGGTATTGGGTACATATTCCCTATGTGGGTCGGTACTCCCAAACCAAAAGGTAAATGGCTGTCCTGCTGTCCTTTCTTCAAAGAAATCCTTAAAATCAGCAAAAGCCTTCCCCGCAGGATTATGTTTAAAACCTGAAACCTGATAATCACCCGGCCCCCACCCTTTTCTGGTAGAACCTGTAAAATAACCTGCCGCTTCCATCAAACCCACATAAGTGGGATATTGGGCAGGCCATTCGGGCCAAAGGTTTCCTCCTTCTTCATTTTGGTGGGGATACCTACCGGTAAGGACAGAAGCCCTTGCAGGAGAACAAGAAGGGGAAGCCGTATAAGCATTCATAAACAAAGCCCCCTCCGCAGCTAGTTTGTCGAATGTAGGCGTACGTACCATAGGATCTCCATAAACTCCTGCATGTGGAAAGGACCAATCATCTGCGATCAAGAACAAAATGTTTGGCTTTTTATCCGGGTTGGGTTTTCCGTCAACATGAGGTGAAAGAAGTAAAAGGAAAAGGAACAATATTTTCATAATTCAATCAGATTGGTGAAGACCGTCAAATTTATTAAACTTAATGCAAGGATTAACGTCACCATAAACTCTTCGTGACATCGTATCTTTGTAGCCAAAAAATTCAAAACTGCCACAAAGTCACGAAGACGCTAAGTTTCCAAAAAAAAATATTAAACACACCATTATCCCAAAAATTTCTCATTTGCCATCTTTTGATAATTTTTCTGTCCAACCTCAATTAAATTTCGTTTTTTTGCATGATTAAAAAGATCAACGCTGCTTAACTCAAACCAACAGGAATCTTGAAAATACTTACCATCGATATCGGAGGCACCAACATCAAAGTAAAAGTCAATAATGACGCAGAAAGAAGAAAAATTCCTTCCGGTAACTATATGACGCCTGAAATGATGGTTTCGTTAGTATTTGAAGCCACGAAAGATTGGGAATATGAAGTGATTTCAATAGGTTTTCCGGGGGTCATCAAAAAATACAAAATCGTAGTTGAACCAAAAAACCTTGGAGATGGGTGGTTGGGTTTTGATTTTGAAAAGGCTTTTGGTAAACCTGTCAAGTTGATCAATGATGCTGCCATGCAGGCCTTGGGGTCTTATCAGGGTGATACCATGTTGTTTTTGGGATTGGGTACAGGCTTGGGTTCAGCGCTTGTAGCTGAGGGTACAGTAGTACCTATGGAGCTTGCCCATCTGTCTTACCGTAAAGGTACTTTTGAAGACTATCTGGGCCTGAGAGGACTTGAAAGATTGGGTCCTGAAAAATGGCAACAGCATGTAGAGGTTGTGGTTGGAAGATTTAAGAACGCATTTTTACCTGATGATATCGTGTTGGGTGGTGGAAAATCAAAACTGCTTACCCAAATTCCAGAAAAATGCAGATTGGGTACCAACAACAATGCATATTTGGGTGGATTTAGACTTTGGGAGAAAAGTTATCATTTGGGGTAAAAACAGTTCATTTGCCCCCTTTTTGCTCCTCTACCATTTCTTTCTGATTTTGCTTTTCCTGTCTCCTGAAGTATCTTCTGAACAAAAAATTGCTCCTCATGGCTTCCATATTTTCATTGAAGCTTTCGGTGCTACTTTCCAAATTTAACATACTATTCAAAAGCGCTTCCCTAAAAGTACTGTCCTTAAGGATCAATCCTGCAGTGCCTTCTCCTTCCTCCAGATTTTTTATAAGAACTTTTACATCACCAATTATTTTTGAGGCTTGATTACTTGATTCCTTTATTTTTTCTATTGATTGCGTAAAATCCTCCGCCACTATAGAATCTGTGAAAAGTTTCTGGACCAATCCCTCTCCATCTTTCAGATTGGCCATCAATTGATTGCCTGCCCTAGCCATTTCTGATGCTCTTCCTGCTGCAAGCTTCAGTTCACCAACTGCACCTTTGATATCTCCGGTCAGTAATGAATCCGAAAGCAATGCCCACAAGCTTTCGCTTTTATTCAGCTTTGAGGTGATTTCGTATAGGTTTTCGGTGGTTTTTTCAAAAAACTCACTGCTTGACCCAAGTCTTTCCATCATGGCATCTGTACTCACAGGAGTAATGGAATAAATCACATCACCCTCGATCACATTTTCAGCAAACCCATCTTGGGGGACAATTTGAATGAGTTTGTTACCCATCAGGCCATCTGTTCCAATTGTTGTTAGTGCGTTTTTTTTGATGAATGGAACCATCTTTTTTTGAATATACATGTCAACATGGATGGAAGAGTCATTGGCCATTTCTATGGATTTCACCGTGCCGACATCTATACCCTTAAAACGAACATTATTTCCAGGTACGAGTCCACTAACATTTTCTACCACTGATGTTATGGTAATGGAGGCACCGAACATGTTCTGATTCTTTCCGATCATATACAAGGTAAATACCAGAAATAGTATTCCTGCGATCACAAGACCTCCAAGTTTTGTGTTTTCTATTGTTCTCTTCTTTTTCATAATTATTCAAAAAACTCCTTTACTTTAGGATCTGTGGATTTATTGAGCTCATCATAAGTCCCATCGGCATAACAAGTGCCATCGATAAGCATAATGACACGGGTTGAAGCGATTCTGATGCAATTAAGATCATGTGATATGATCACCGAGGTGGCATTATATTTCTTCTGCACACTCACCATTAACTCACTGATTTCCCTCGAAGTAATCGGATCCAAACCAGTTGTGGGTTCATCATATAGGATAACCTTTGGTCTCAAAATCAGCGATCTTGCCAGCGCAACCCTTTTTTTCATACCACCTGACAGTTCTGAAGGCATCATGTCTATTGTATGTAATAGACCGACATCTTCCAAAGCTTCCTTTAACGCATCGTCCGCACCCAAGGCACGCTCTTCTTTGGTCCAATGGATACGAAGTGGAAACTCCAGGTTTTCACGAACCGTCATCGAATCATAAAGGGCGTTGCTCTGAAATAGAAATCCAATGTCCGCCCTTAAATGATCAAGTTCGTCTTGTTCCAAATCTTGGATAGGGCTGTCCAATACCAATATTTTTCCATTATCTGCTTGAATCAAACTGATGATGCATTTGATCAGGACTGATTTTCCTGATCCAGATTTTCCAAGAATCACTAGATTTTCTCCAGGATAAACTGACATGCTAAAATCTTTGAGAACATGATTGTCCCCAAATGATTTATTGACATTTTTCACTTCTATTACCGGGTGTTTGGCTAATGTTTCCATCTTTTTTCTAAGTCAAACCCAATATGTCTGTAACCTGAACGGCGATAAGGTCTAGGATAAACACCATCAAAGAAGCCACTATAACAGCCGTAGTTGCCGATCTGCCAACTCCTTCTGTACCTTTTTGCGAACTAAAACCCTTATAACATCCCACTATACCTATTGCAAATCCAAAGAAGAAAGTCTTGATCAAAGAAGGAATGATATCTCCGAATGACAATGCATCAAATACCTGAAACCAATACAGGTGCCAACTCACATGTCCTCTGATATTCACCCCTAAATAAGCTCCGTATAAAGAAATGGCATTGGCCAAACTGGATAAAATGGGCACCATCAATGTAGCAGCCATCACCCTTGAAACAACCAGATATTTGAAGGGATTTGTCCCTGATACTTCCATGGCGTCAATTTGTTCGGTAACTTTCATCGAGCCTAACTCCGCCCCTAATCCAGATCCTATTTTTCCTGCACATATCAGGGCAGTTATGACCGGAGAGATTTCCCGGATCAAAGAAATCGAAACCATTGAAGGTAGTAGTGACTCTGCCCCAAACTCCACCAATGTTGGCCTGGATTGGATGGTCATGACCAGTCCCATGATGAATGCAGTGACACCAACGAGCATCAATGTCTTATATCCAATCCAATAACATTGATGGATAAATTCTTCATATTCTTGTTTTGGTTTGGATAATTCCCTAAAAAAGCGTGCAGTAAAGCGGGACAACTCTCCTGCCTCTTTGAAAAATTCATTGTTTAGAAATTTTAGATATTTCACTTGGTTAATTGTTTGGTACTTCAAAATTGAGCCTTTTTAACTTAAAAAATATTAATCATAATCAAGTGATTTTATGATGTTTGTCATTTTTTGGTAAAAAGTAGAAGGATACTGTACTATGAACTTTGTAAAAAGTACAAAGGAAGCGGTGAAAGAGGAAGTGTCGAGTTCTTGTTTTTCAGTAACCTTTCCCTATAATCAGATATTCTGGCTAATTCCCAAAAAGCGAGGAAAGGTCAATGTCCTCTCTGGACAAAGGATAATAGGTTTTATCTGCAGACCAGCCTCGGTCAACGAGGATTGGATTCGTAGATAGGTCTCCCCACCTAGCCAAGTCTGAATAACGGTGGCCTTCAAAACACAATTCTACCCTTCTTTCATGTTTGATGGCCTCAAAAAGACTGATCCCCCTACCCGAAGCATATTGTTGAATCCCGAGTCCGACAGATCGTAATTCCTGTACCGATTCCAAACCAAATGCCCGAACCCTCACCCTATCGATATAATCCATTGCAACATTTTGATCACCACCACCTCTAATGATAGCTTCGGAAGCCATCAATAAAACATCTGCATAGCGGATAATCGGGAAATTCTCCTCTCCTGTTCCATTGGGGGTTCCGGAGGAAAATCCACTGTTCATTCCCTTTTTAATGGCAAATGCTCCCCTATTCCTCGCCAATCCCAAAAACGGTTCTAACTGATTTGGAAAAAGTTCTCCCGGGATTACTATCGAATGTACCCTTCTGAGATCTCCCGGTTCGAATTCATTTACCAAGCTTTGTGATGGAAAGGCATTTTCCCAACCATTGTATTGATTGGGTGCTATCGTTTGATTTCTTAAGGTAATCTCAGCCGCATTGACACCATCATCAAAGAATGCATTAGGTCCCGCATTGGCATTATTGAATTGTACTTCAAAAACACTTTCGGGTCCATTGTCTCCCCTTATGGTCCAAACATCATTCAAAGGCAAAAGCTCATAAACACCGGTATTGATTACCGTTTGAAAATGTCCCTGTGCTTCTGTGAATTTATTCTGAAATAAATACACTTTGCCTAAAAGAGCATGAACACTTCCCAAAGAAGCCCTACCTTTTTCAAATCCAGGAGATCCATTATATTCCCATGGAAGCAGATTCCCGTCTATGACCCTTTTAAGATCAATTTCTATGGCCTGATAAATCTGTTCCCTGTTTGACAAAGGAATGTCTGTCAGATTATAGTTGGCTTCCAATATCAAAGGGCCCTGATTCCAGTAATCTACCAGGTAAAAATTGTATAATGCACGTAAGAAAAGCGCCTGACCCAAAATCCTGTTTTTTACCTCCAATTCTGGAATATTGGCCTCCGGCATATTGACGATAATCAGGTTGCAGCGTAATATTCCCACAAAAATACTGTTCCATAATCCATCACCGTTGTTTCTGTTGAACAACCTGATATCGGTATCATTTACAGTGAAGTTATTATGGGCAATGACATTGGCCTCAACAGTTTCAGTATTATCACCCCTTACATTTCTGATCAATCCGAGCCACCAACCAAACATCCCTCTGTTTCCTATCGAAGAGTATGCGGCATTCAAAGCCCTGTTCATTTGGGATTCATTTTGATAAAAATTATCCGAAGTAATGGCATCTATTGGCCTGACATTCAGAAATTCATCCGAACAACTGATCAAAGCCGCTACCAACAAACTGATTACCATTATTGAAAAGAATATCTTGTTTTTCATATTCTTACTTTTTTAGAATGAAACCTGAACTCCTGCATTGAAACTTCTGACTGGAGGATACCTGAAGGAATCTCTTCCCAGCAAAAACACCGATCCATTATTGTTCAAATCAGGATCCAATCCTGAGTATCCTGTAATGACGAAAGCATTGACCACACTCACATATCCACGGACTTTTGAAAAGTTTTTACCCAACAAACCAGGGGGAAGTGTATACCCAATCTGAATGTTTCTTAACCTGATATAGTCGCCATTTTCAATGAACCGTTCCGATATTCTATCGTTGTTGTTATCGTCCCTTAAAGATATAATTGGCAATGGACCATCCGGATTTGAATCTGACCTGTATGCATCTCCCAATACAGAACTTAACCTGTTTCTATCTCTATGTGTAGAGCCCAACAATTGAAATGATTCATTCATAATCTGATTGCCCATTACGCCCTGAAAGAAAAGCGAAATGTCAAAATTCCGATACACGGCATCATATGTGATTCCAAAAAAGGCATCAGGATGTGGGCTTCCCAACACCATCCTGTCCCTGCCATCCACTATTCCATCGTCATTTAAATCTTTGAATCTCATTGCACCGTTTTGGGGATTGACCCCATCTGTAACCCAACCATAGTGCACAGCAACGGGCTGTCCTATGGTTGTCAAAGTTCCTGCCTCCAAAAGTGTATCCTGAGCACTGTTGAGGGATAGCAATTCGTTTCTGTTGAAGGTGATATTGAACTTAACCCTGTAATCAAAATCTTTGGATACTACTTTATTATACGCCAATTCTACTTCGACTCCCTTATTGACCATACTTCCAAAGTTGATCCATGGCTGTTGAACTATCCCTGTATATTGAGGAATTGGAGATCTGATGATCATATCATCAGAACGTCTGTTGTAGAGGTCCAATGTCGCAACAAGCTTGTTATTGAAAAAAGCAGCATCTATTCCAATATTTGCCTGCTTAACAGTTTCCCATTTCAGGTTTTCATTGGGAATGGTCAATGGTCCTACCCCATCTATAATTCCGGTTTCCCAAGGATACCTGATTTCACTGTTCAATGTTGCCAAAAAACTACCCAAAGTCCTGCCCAATTCACCATATCCTCCCCGTACTTTGAGATTATCCACCCATTGGATGTTTTTCATAAAACCCTCTTCTTTCATTTGCCAACCAAGAGAAAATGAAGGAAAAACCCCATAACGGTTGTTTTGTCCAAAATTGGAAGAACCATCTCTTCTAATACTTGCTGTCAAAAGATATTTAGAGTCATAGGAATAATTGACCCTTGCCAATTGAGATACCAATCTTTCTTCAAAGTACCCTGCGCTTGCTTGAGGATTAAGACCTGTTTGTGGGACTTTTGTACCTGGTTCCACATTATTTGCTGACACAGTTACGTTTCTGTTGATATTTACCAAAACTGTGTAACCTGCTATTGCAGAGACATTGTGCTTATCAAAATTTTGACTGTATCTGATCAAAGATTCTGAGTTAAGACCGAAGGACGTGGAGTTTCTGAGTAAAATTTCATAATCAGTCCGACTGATGGCTGCTTGAGACTGAAATACCGGCTCTCTGTACCTTTCAAAATTTGTATTGGTAAAGTTGGCATTCAGGTCAGTCCTAAAACTAAATCCCTTTCCCAAATCCACTTCACCATATAGGTTTCCAAGTAGACCAAATGCATTGGTCTGAATAGATCTGAATTGATAAGCGAGCGGGTTTGCAATATTGTTTCCCCCTGTAATCTCAGGAAATGGAGCTCCCAGACCATTGGGATTATTGGAATCAAACTGACTTATCTGTGGTGCAGCACCATATAAGTTGGCAGGTGTATTCGCAAGGTCTGTTTCAGGTTTGAATCTGGCAAAAATATTCAGGGTTTCTCCAAATGTAAATCTGGATTTTTTAAACTGTGTATTGACCTGAATATTGTACCGCTCAAATCCCGAATCGGCAATGACACCTTCCTGATTTAAATATCCCAATCCAAAATAATAGGTATTATTTTTTCCACCTCCCGAAAAGTTGATGTTGTGATTTTGCATCAATGCACTTTGAAAAATCACATCCTGCCAATCTGTATTGATGGCCAAAACATTGGGATTACTGGTCCATGAAGGTGGATTTCGGGGAACCAATCCCGTGGAAGAATTTCTGTATAGCAATGAGGTGTATTCAGCATATTCCGCTGTGTTCATCATGTCAAACCTGTTGGCAACTGTTTGAATCCCAAACTCAGAATTATAATTAACCTGAAAGCTTTCCTCCTTACCTTTTTTGGTTGTAATGATAATAACGCCATTGGCAGCCCTAGATCCATAAATTGCAGCTGCTGAGGCATCTTTGAGCACCTGTAAGGTCTCAATACTACTGGGATCGATATTGGAAAGCGTACCTACACCTGTCTGAAGTCCATCAATGACCACCAAAGGATTGGGGTCTCCAAAAATAGTCCCAAAGCCCCTGACCAGAATCTGTGGATTGGTACCCGGTTGACTGGAATTCACGATCTGAACTCCTGAGAGTCTTCCCTGCATGGCCATACCAATGTTTGAAACAGGGAATTTTTTCAACTCCTCTGTATCCATCACAGTCACTGACCCTGTCAAATCCTTCTTTTTAGTTGTGCCATAACCCATCACCACAACCTCGTCAAGATTCGAGGCTTCAAAATCAAGTTTTATGTTCAATGGGCTTAGATCAATTATCTCAACAGACTTAGATACATAACCAATAAATGAAATGGTAAGTATATCCCCTGGTTTAGCTTCAATGGAAAAATTACCTTCTTCATCAGTGATTGTTCCATTTGAGGTTCCTTTTAAGAGAACACTTGCAAAAGGAAGTGCTTGTGAGTTTTCATCAATAACTATTCCCTTTATGATCTCCTGACCATGGCTTAGGTGTGTGGTCAAAAGAAAAACAAAAATTACCAGGTTTTTAAACATACTGTACATTTTTGGTTTAAAAGAAATGGCTGTCCCAAAAATGCCGGGACAGCCAATCCTTTCGATGATTAAGCATTATTCGATAAATACCGCCACTTCAGCCGAAAAGGTGTCTATGACATACCTTAAGGTATTTGATGGTTGGATGATAAGTTCACCATCAGCATTGGTAAATCTCAACCTAAATCCTCTGTTGGAATCTATATCTTCTGGCCTCGGACAGATGACAGTTTCTTCCCCTTGAGCATTTCGGGTACTGACTGAAATATACCTTGCAGTTTGCGAAGTCACACCATCTACCGGATGGGGAAAGTTCCAGAATCCCGGTCCAGAATTACTTCCATCAAATTGATTCCTGTATAAAGCAAAGAGCTCTCCGTTGTTCAATCCACCGTAATCAGGTTGGTTGCTGAATTCCAGTATTTGGACTCCAAAGTTTGGCGAACTGGCGTCTTCCAAATAAAAATTGGCTGCTGGCTGAGAAATGGTAAAAACTCCATCCTCACCGTCTACTGCGGTCATCTGTGCCCAAGTAAAATCAGCAGCATTGGAAGAATTCCTCCATCTGATAAAGAAATCTTCTCTGCTAAAATCTGTACAAGGATTGAATGCCACCGTCGCAACACTGTAAGCTAAAGTAGATGAATTGAAGGTTATGGTAATATTCTGACCTTGAAGCCCTGTAAGATTTATCGGTGCATTATCTCCACAGGTCACTGTCCCGTCTACAACTTTTTGAACTGCTGTTCCTGAATTTGGGGCGGAAGCAGTACCCGGCGCTACACCAAAAGTAGCATTGCTACCGCTTGAGTTGTTGGCGAATACCAATGACAATTCATTCAAATCGAAATTAGTAATTGAGTATTCCCATGTATTGGTACCTGTAGATTCCATTTGTTCAAACTGGCTTCCTAAACCAATAAAAATGGTGCTTAAATTCGGCGTGCTGCATGTTGGCACTTCATCTTCATCGTCACTACACGCGCTAAACAGGACTGATCCAATGGATAGCAAAATAAAGAGGGTTAATAGTTTTTTGGTTAATTTCATAGTATGATGTGTTTTAGGTTATGCAAACAGTTTTCTGATACATTGACCTTGGCAATTTGGCACATGATGTAAAAAAGTAGAGGTAGATTTTATCTGATAAGGAGGAATTTTAACAAGTCCAAAAATCCATCAATTCCATCCATTTAATCACTCGATAACAAAAACCTGATCATTCCAAAAATAAAGGGGATGCTCAGGTAGGTGTTTTTTCGCCGTGATTGGGAATGGAATAGACATATTGTCTACAAGTCGGAACAGATTCAAATCAAAATTCCTCTTTTTATGCCTAATTTTCCCCTATAGCTCTTCTATAGATTTGTAAATCGAAATGGGAATGATTGTCAGGATTGTTCTAAAAAATTAAAAAAGGGTCAATATTGATCAGAAAATTAAAGCTGATTATATTACTGTATATTATAAAAAAAGATGATTAGGAAAACTTCAGTTGCTTTTTTATCCATTTTCTTGCTGATTTCTGTTTATGGATTTGGGCAACATGGAACTGTAAATTTTGTGCATTACAACAATAATAAAGGGTTACTTCCTGGTTCCGGCAATATGGTGCAGGACAAAGATGGCTTTCTTTGGATAGCAGGATCCCGAGGAATTGTAAGGTTTGACGGTTATAACTTTGTCAATTTCAATGAAATCATATTTGATTCCGAAAATTACAGAATCCTCAGTTTGTTATCAGATGGTGAGTATTTGTGGATTGGAACAGAAAATCAAGGCCTTATCAAATACAATCCCTCAGAAAATAAAATTATAAAGTATGTCCATGATATAGATGATCTTCACAGCATTTCTGATAATCAGATCAACGAAATTTTCAAAGACAGTCAGGGGGTTATTTGGCTTGGCACCTGGTTTGGCCTATCCAAATTGGATCCCATTACAGGCAAAGCTGAAAACTTCCCTTTTGACACACCGGGAAGCAGGGAAATCTACAATTACAGTAAAATTGAGAAAATCGTTGGGGATAGTAAAGGTAACCTTTGGGTTGGCACCTGGGGTGGAGGTTTACACAAGTTTGACCCTGATTCAAATACATTTGAACACTTTGAAAATGTATTGGGTAAAGGAGACAGGAATCAATGGGTAAAGGACCTTCACTATGAGAACAACAAACTTTGGATTGCAACCATCGGAGATGGCTTGATTATTTTTGATGTCCTGACCAAAAAATCAGAACAAATCCAATTTAATCCAAACAGCCTTTCAAAAGGCTATAAAAGATTACTTACGATTTTTGCCAAGTCAGAATCCGAGTTTTGGATTGGGTCAGAAGAAGGATTGATTTTATTCGATAAAGTTTCTAAGGAATTCCAAATTATAAAAGACAATGCCCAAAAAAGGCACAGTCTGATCAGTAGAAATGTTGAATTTATTTTTGAGGATAATCATAAGGGTATATGGGTATTGGCAGGAGGATTAAACTATTACAATTATGGTGCTGACAAATTCACCTTAGTGGCAAATGAAAGTACAAATCCAAAAGACAGGGAAATCCATGGCTTTATGGAATTAAATGAAAACGAGATTTGGATTTCAAAGTCCAGCGGGATTTTCTCATATACTCCCAAAACCGGCCAATCATCAGAAATGCCAAATACCATTCCAGGAATTTCACATAAAATGCTGAAACTCCGAAATGGAAAAATCGCAGCAATCAGTACCCGTGAGGGCTTTACTGTTTATGACCCTCAAATCAGAAAAAGTGAAAATTTTAAATTCAGCGAGCGAAACCTATCCGAAACCTTGATCAGTAATGTGCTTTTCGATATGGTAGAAGATAGTTTGGGAAACCTTTGGATTGCAGGTAATAATGGCCTCAGCTATTTCCGTTTCAAAGACCAAAAGTTTTTACATTTTAATAATACCCCCGAATATGAAAAAGGATTGAAAAGCAATGGAATACAAAAATTGATATATGATAAAAACGATGAACTTTGGATATTTTCCGGTACTTCACAGATCAAATTCGAACATCTTGACCCCGCGTTTTTTCAAGTAAGAGGACCAAGTGGAATGGTCAAAGATTCTACTATGTATGCTTTTAAATATGGCCTTTCCAATCCAAGTTTCAAGTACACCATTTATACGGGTTCAGAATTTATCGTAGTCAGTAACAATATCTCTGCTTTTGATCCAATTACCCAAACGACAAGAGAAATCATATCCAAAAATGATTTGATAGATAAAGAAATCAAAGGAATTGAATTGGACAATCAATCTGGTCTTTGGGTTACAACCAATAATGGAATCATGTACCTAAACCTCAAAACCAATGAGTTGACCAATTTTTATGAAAATGATGGTGTTCAAGCAAATGGATTCAATCAATATGCCATTCTCAAAAGCAAAGACGGTAATATCTACGCGGGTGGCAACAATGGATTCAACATCATTGAACCAAGCCAAATTACCCTCAACGATCATTTGCCTCCTGTCAAAATCGTGAATTTCAGTGTTCTGAACAAGGATGCTAAGACAAAACCGGCTTATCTGGAATTGGAAGAGGGGAAAAATATAGATGAAGACTATTTAACCAAATCTCCCTCTTATCAGGACGAAATCATGCTGAAGCACGATCAAAATCTACTCTCGATCGAATTTGCAGCCTTGAACTTCCTATATCCTGAAGAAAACCAATATGCTTATATGATCGAAGGGGTGGATAAAGACTGGAATTATGTTCAAAACAGGCGATTCGTTTCTTATTCAAATCTTCCGGAAGGCAAATGGCTTGCCTTTAAAGTTAAGGCATCGAATAATAACGGCATTTGGAGCAGAAATGAGGCAACATTAAGAATTTTTGTAACCCCGCCAATCTGGAATACCATTTGGTTCAAAGTGCTCGCATTGATTTTATTGGTAAGCCTTGTTTTAGGAATCTATTTTGTGAGAGTGAATCAGTTAAAGAGGCAAAGAAGAAAATTGGAAGATCAGGTAAGACAGAGGACTCAGGTCATTCAGGAAAAACAGCAAGAAATCACCCTTCAAAATGAAAAACTGCTCAGCCAATCCGAAGAACTGAAAATCCAGAACAGCAATACGGTCTTGTTCAGTGAAATGGGCAAAAAGATTACAGCCTCCATTAATCTTAAGGATATTTACCAAAAGATATATGAACTGCTAAATGAAGTGATAGATGCCAGCCATCTCGCCATAGGAGAAGTAAATAAGAGCAATAACTCCATGGATTATTGGGAAATAATTCATGGTGAAATAGACAAGCAATCCATTGACTTGGACAATAAAAAAAGGCTGTCCATTTATTCTTACAGGAAAAACCAATCTGTTTTTTCAAATAACATCAAAGAGGATATCAAGATGTATCTCGACAAACCTGATGATCAATATAAAAAAGACCATATTAACAGCGCAATATATATTCCACTTCAGTCCCCTTCCAATAAAGTAATCGGAATACTGGTGGTCAAAAGCAAAAATAAAAATGCATTTGAGCAGAAGAATGTGAATCTGCTGAAAAACATAGCGGTTTATATCTCCATAGCCCTTGACAATTCCAACAAATACAAAAAAATACAACAGCAATCAGAGCAACTTTCCGAATTGGACAGGATAAAAACCCGGTTTTATACCAATATCTCCCATGAATTCAGAACGCCGCTTTCGCTGATTCTTGGTCCCATAGAGGAATTACAAAAAGGTAAAAATCTAACTTTTAAGGAACGAAAATACGTGAACATCATCCATCAGAACGGTGCAAGACTGTTAAGGCTCGTGACACAGATCATGGACTTATCCAAATTGGAAGATGGTGTTTTGAGATTGGAAGTATCCGAAGGTGATATCTGTAAAACGCTTCATTCCATTATAGATTCATTTTATTTTGTGGCTGAAAAAAAATATATCAGCCTTAAGGTAAATTCTGAGCTTAAGAGCTTTAATGGGTATTTTGACAAGGATAAGATTGAGAAAATTGCATATAACTTGTTGAACAACGCATTCAAATACACAGATCCTGGAAAAGATGTGGAAGTCGATATCAAATTTATCCGGGACCTCAAACAGAAACAGGCAGTACAGATATCCATTAAAGATACAGGCATAGGAATCTCTTCTTCGGAAATCGACAATATCTTCCAACAATACTACAGGGTTCAAAACAATTATACACAAAATGTTTTCGGAACAGGTATAGGCTTGTCCCTGGTTAAAAAATTGGTTGAGCTGCACCACGGGCATTTGGATGTGGAAAGTGAAGAAGGCATCGGAACAACTTTTACCATCACGATACCACTTGAAAAAAATGCCTACAAATACAATGAAGTTGTGGATAATTTCATCAATAATCCTGATGCTGAACTTAACCTAGCCGATAAGGAATCAATCGAAGATAAGCCTATTCCTGAACTTCAATCGAGTGAGGTAAAACGAAAAGTAATGATTGTAGAGGATAATGAAGAACTCTTGCAATTTTTGGAAAACACCCTGTCCAATACTTTTGACGTGATCCGCGCAACTGATGGCAAAATAGCAATTGACATTTTGGAAATAGAAAAACCTGAATTGGTAGTGTCAGATGTGATGATGCCCAAAATGAATGGCTTTGAGCTTTGTAGACGCATCAAAGAAAAGCAGGAAACAATGCACATACCTGTCATTCTTTTGACAGCAAAGAGTAGTAAAAATGATCAATACAAAGGGCTTGAACTTGGTGCTGACGAATACTTGGCCAAACCCATAAATATTGAGGTGCTGGAACTTCGCATCAAAAATTTACTAAAAACCCTAGATTCGGTCAAAACCAAATATGAAAACAACCTGATCGGAGATATAGATAAGCTTGAAGTCAGTAATAATCATAAAGAATTTATTCGGTCTGTGGTAAAAATTTTAGAAGAAAACATCACCAATCAGGATCTCAATATTGATTTTTTCGCACAAAAACTTGGAGTCAGCCGGACCTTATTGTATGAAAAAATCAAAAAAGCTACAGGAGAATCTCTGGGGGTATTTATTAAAACCAGCCGGTTGAATTATGCTGCCAAAGTCCTGCTTGAAAATCATTACAACACCTCACAACTTGCTTATGCTGTAGGATTCAACGATCCTAAATATTTCAGTAAATGTTTTAGAAATCACTTTGGGAAAAGTCCAAAGGAATTTTTGAAATCAAAAATTGAGGCCACTAATATCTAAAAATCAGTTTACAAGCACTTTTAAATGTTGAACTCCAAATTCTGCCTGCAACACTAGAATATAAATGCCCTGTGAAAAGGAACTCAGATCAATTTGAGGTTGAAGTTCATTGGGATTAATATTTCCTTTCATCAATAATCTTCCTTTGACATCAACAATTTCAAAATCAATGATTTTGGAAAAAAGAGGAAGCCGGAGATTCAGCTTCCCATCCTTCACAGGATTGGGAAAGTAAACCACCGGCTCTTCTTTACTTTCATTATTACCCAAAATCAATGAATTCACTTTTACTTCAATGATGGCGTTCAATTCAGGGTTTTCCAACGACCTGACCCTAATCCTTGTCATCCCCTCATCTTGTGCCCTGATCAAACCTTCCTGATCAACTGTGGCTATTTCCTTGTTTTCAGATTCCCAAACCAATCTTTTGATCATTGCATTTTCAGGAACATATTCCAGAACATTGACCCTTTTGATCCCATCATAATCAAGTTCTACATAGTCTTCACTCAGAACAAACCCTTCAAGCCGTACATTTGGGAAATCCCCCGCTCTTGACTTTTTGCCCTGATTATCAGTCGCTATCGCTGTGATTTCATTTTCAATTTCAGATATGTTTTCCCATAAAAATGAAAAAGGAGCTTTGGTAGACTGTCCGATTTTTTGTTTCCCATAGAAGTATTCTACCCTGATCACATACCCATCAGGATCCAGGGCATCTACTTCCAAAAACTCAGAACCGCCAACTTCCATATTTTTAGGTAGTTTCAAACTTACTATTGGGGCCTGATTGGGACGGAAATCACCTGTTGATTTACTGGAAAGCAGGGCAAATACAGCCGCTGCAGGGGCAGAGGTCTGATGGACTGTATATTCATTGGTCGGTACAGCATAGCGGTTGTTGAAAAAACCTTCATGAAGAGGCCATTGATTCCTGTTAGGATAAATTCTCTCCCAAGCGAAATCACTGCTCCAAGGCCCGTTGTTCGGTGGCCAGCCATCTCCATAGGAAGTGGGGCCATAAGGGATAGTCCCCGGGACAAACTCCTGTCTCCCATCAGGATGAAGCCAGCTATCCAAATGCAAAATCTGCTGTGGGGACTGATGACCAAGTCCAACCATCCAGGTCATATCCAATGGATTGCCGCCAAGTACATAATCAGCACTTGTCAAAGCCGCTCTGTAATATCTTTCCTCACCTGT
>NZ_JBGSXS010000450.1:0-12625 GCF_041751335.1 Aquiflexum sp. | reverse complement strand
GCTTCACCCTGTCGGTTGAAGGATCTGTGGTCATCAGGTGCAAAATTAGTATTTTCATTATATTTTCCTGTCAACAGTCCGCTTGCCAATGGGACCCTTGCTATTATCCCGAAATCATTGATTTTTTCTTGTGTAAATAATTCTTCAGCGGGCTTTAATCTGAACATGTTGAAAATGATTTGAATTGTAGAAACAATTTCATGCTTCATGGCTGCTAAAGCCTCATCGACTGTCTCTACACTTACACCCATTTCAATGATTTTGCCTTCTTCCTTTAGTCTTTCAAATAATTCAAAAATTTCCTCCCTTTGATAAACGTCAGTAGGAGGACAATGAAGTTGTATCAGGTCCAAGGTGTTCAATCCTGTATTCCTGAGGGAGTTTTCCACATGGGTACGCAATATTTTAGCAGTATATCCTTCATTGGTATGTGGTTGTATTTTTCTCCCGCATTTGGTGGCTACATAAATGCGCTCGGGTGTTTCTCTAACTGCTTTCCCCACAGCGGCTTCACTCAATCCATCATCATAAACATCAGCTGTATCGATGAGATTTATTCCCTGATCAATTGCGGCCCGGATGATCTGGTTGGCATTTTTAGCGTCAAAAGACTTTCCCCAACCTCCTCCCACCTGCCATGTCCCAAGAGAAATTTCAGATACGAGCCAACCTGTTTTGCCTAACTTTCTATATTCCATTGTTGATTTGATTATTTGTGATGTGCATTTCAGAAAGCAATTTAAATCTTTATCTTTAGTTCCTTAAAAATTTCGCTATGAAATCAAGAAGAAAATTTCTACAAACCTTAACGGTCGCTGGGGCAGCGGCAACCTTACCTATTAATCTTATGGCAGAACAAGCAAAAAAACAAAAAATGATCCACCAGGTATTTTTCTGGTTGAATGACGGTATTGGTGTAAATGATTTTAAAAAAGAAGCTTCCGTTTTGGGAAAATGTAAAACAGTCGCAAAATTTTACTTGGGCACTCCGGCACCCACAGAGAAAAGATCAGTAGTAGACCATAGCTATCAAGTATCCTGTACCTTATTTTTTGATAGCATTGAGGATCAAAATGAATATCAAGTAGATCCGATGCACTTGGCATTCATCGAAAAAAATTCGAACAAATGGAACAAAGTTCAAGTATACGACTTTATTATATAAACCATTTGCATATTCGAATGCGTTTATTCTTAAAGAATAAAAAATCAATGAAAAATACCCGCTTAATTTATATTTGGATGTTGCTGATTATGGCAGCTCCTATGATTTCCTGTAATCCCGAATCCGATGATGTAGATCCAGGCAAAGTAGAAAATGTTGTCCAAAACGCCATTTTTGAAAGCATGAAGGAATTCTATTATTGGGAGGATAAATTACCTGAAACCTTCAATTCTGCTAATTTTTCTTCAAATGAAGAAGTATTGGAAGCATTGCGCTTTAAAGAACTGGACAGATGGTCATACTTGACTACCAGAGAAGCTTTTGATGCTGCATTTACAGGACAGGCAACAGGTGTCCATGGTGTGGGATTGGGAATTGATCAAGATGAAAATTGGTTTGTGACATTTGTTTACAATGATGGTCCGGCAGGTAAAGATGGTTGGAAAAGAGGTTGGCAGTTTTTGGAGATCAACGGTAAAGCCATATCTGAGTACAAAACAGCCAGTGGCGGGTACAATTTTCAGTTGGGTCCAAATGAAAAAGGTGTAACAAATACCTTCAAATTCAGGCTTCCTGATGGATCTGCAACCACCCGTACCATAGTAAAAGACGCCTTTCAAACCAATTCAGTACTGCATCAAACTGTTTATGATATAGGAAATAAAAAAGTAGGGCATTGGGTTTATCAAAGTTTCAGAGCCACCCAAGGACTAAGCCCTACAAGAAGTAGAGAAGTTGAGGACAGCTTCAATTATTTTATAGCCCAGAATATTGATGAACTAATTATAGACCTTAGGCTGAATGGGGGCGGATCTGTTGCTGTGACAGCCCAAATCCTAAATTATATTGCTCCAAGTTCAGCTAGTGGGAAAGTGATGTACATGGACAGACACAACAGTAATAAAAGTAACTTCAATAAGACCGTGAATTTCTCAAAAACAGGAAATTTAAGTCTCAATAGACTTATAGTAATTACTTCTAGAGGTTCCGCTTCTGCTTCGGAGTTGTTGATCAACTGTCTTACGCCTTATATGGACGTGGTTTTAATTGGAGATGATACCTATGGAAAACCGGTTGGATCTTTTCCTTTATCCTCTTTCAACAGGACCTTAAGTGCCAATAATGTAGAATTGGTGCCCATTACATTTGCTACTGCCAATGCGCAAAACAGGGCTGAATTTTTTGATGGGTTTCCTGCAAACTTTAAAGTTGGAGACGACCTGACCAGAAATTGGGATAACCGGGAAGAAAAGAGATTGAAAGCAGCCCTAGACTATATCAATAATGGGACTATTACAGGCAGGATTATGCATGACTATTATAAACCAAAATGGGAAATGATAGATGCTTTTGAAGGATTGCAGAAAGAGTTTCCTGTGTATTAGTATGAGAAGTAAGACATAAGTCACAAGACATAAGAATCAAGTGGCGAGATCAAATCAATAGAACTTAAAAAAACTAAGGATTAATGAATCAGAGTGAATAAATAGAAAAACCAGCGGATTTCGATCCGCTGGTTTTTTAATTATATTCAAGTATGTTTTTTAGATTTTCGAGTCCGGTCTGGAAATCATCTCCGACCATTGATTCCATGTTCATCACCCATAGCATGGCATTCATGGGATAGGCCATGTGTCCATTATATCCCCATCTTACCAAGGTTGTGTTTTCATTGGTGGATTCAAATTCCATAAAAGCTTTATCGTTTGATTCGAAAGGTTCGAAAAACCTCAATGCATAATCAATTCTCTCACCTTCCTGAATAGATAAAATCTCCTGTTCTCCCGCACCAACATCAGGATTTTCGCTTTTCCACGATGCAACAAAACCCACCTCGCCATCGGTGCCTCTATATTCCTTTTGCATATCAGGATCCATAAGTGCCCACTTACTGTAGTTGTCCTGGTTTTTCAGGTATTTGGTGTAATCATACACCTCTTGATGGGGTCTGCTGATGGTGATTTCTCTTACAACCGACACATCCTTGGTAGTGAAAAGGGCACCTATCAATGGAATTGCGATGATGATGGCTATGATTATAACCATGTTTTTTATTATTCTCATATTTTGCTGGTTTTGGGTAAGTCTGGTAAGATAAAAAAAAATTAAATTTTATCCTTATCCAAGGTACCTGTTTTCTTTCGAGGAAATGTAATCAGCGGTTTCAGATATGAGTGTATTGTGTCCGCAGGAAAGTTTTATTTTTTCAATGTGCGCAATTTGGGAAGTGAACCCTTTCAAGTTTTTGGAAGTGACCATTTGATCGAATTCTCCCGTAATCAAAGTTATTGGCGTCTGCAAATCATTGAGCAGATGGATGATTTGCTTCAGATCCGGTTGCAATGGTTTGAAGATATTCCAAGTGAAATATACCTGAGCTCTTTTGGTTCTTGTCTGCATTTGTGACTTGACAAATTTCACCAAACTGGTCTGCAAAAGCCCAAACCAGTTGAGAATGTCTATTGTTTTGAAAAATCTGTTCGGATGAAAGACCACATGCCTAAAACTCCTGTTTAATATTCCTGGTAAAGTAGCCATGTTGTACCAAAATCCGGTTTTTATTCCGTCAGGAGCCATCAGTGTGAGAGAGTTAACCAAAGTGGGAAATAATTCATAGGTCACAAGGCAGAATTTACCTCCCATACTATATCCGATCAGATGAAAGTTTTCAAAGTTTTCTTTTCTCATTAGAAGGGATATGAATTCTTTCCAGATTTCTTTGGTAAGCTTTTGGCTGTTGGATTTCCAAGTGCTTTGTCCATGAAAAAAGATATCAAAAACGAGATAGGTATCTTCTTCTTTTCTTAAAAAGAGAAAACTATCAAATGCCTTCATGTTTTGACCAAATCCATGAAACAGTAAATGGATATTATTACCATTTCCAAATTTCCTGTAAGCCAAATTTCCAAATGAAGTCAATAAAAATCTCATTTTGATTGAACCTTGTTTATGTGAAGAATCCCTTTATATCACATTCCAAATGTATGGAGATTTCATATTTAAGAAGCAAATCTTAATACAGAATTTGTTCAGCATGCACAGTTTCGGACAGACTAATATTTCAAATTGATCGAAAATGAACAGGTAGACCATGTTTTGTAGAGGTGTTAGCTGATTAAAAAAAATTAAATACTTAAAAAAACTAAGAAAACTTTGAACTTTTAAATAGTTTCCTGAGTTTTGTACTCAAATCGAAAAACTGTGGATACAAAGGAGAAGATTATAGAGACTGCAACAGAGCAATTTATGCGCTTCGGAGTAAGGTCAGTCACCATGGATGACATCGCAAGACAAGCTGGAGTATCAAAAAAAACCATCTATCAGGAATTTACTGACAAAAATCAATTGGTTTATGAGACTTTTGACACTGCCATTGAAAATGATAAAAATGAGATGGATCAAATTCCCAAATATCAGGATGGTGTCATTGAGCATCTTTTGGGATTGTCAGCATTTATCAAAAAACGATTTTCGGATTTTAATCCAATGGTTCTCAATGAAATCCAGCGCTACTTCCCTCAATGTTGGCAATTGTTTGAGGAATTCAAAAACAAACATGTGGTCAACGAAATCATTGAACTTTTGGATAAGGGTAAATCTGAAGGGGTAATCAGAAAAGAGATAAACTCCGAGATCATGGCGCTTATGCGGATGGAACAAATGATGTTAACATTTGATCCATTGAAGTTTCCCACCTCTAAATACAATCAAGTAGAATTACAAATGCAGATTTTTGAACACTTCCTTTATGGGATTTTTACAGATAAAGGAAAAGAAGCATACCTAAACCAAAAAAACACTAAGCAAAATGAAAACCACAATTAAACAAAAATCGGGGATTCTGGCATTCTTGATAGCGGTTTTTGCAGTCTTTGCAACCCAGGCCCAACAAGTAATTGAATTATCTTTGGAGGAAAGCCTAAGATACGCACTTGAAAACAATGTAGATGCTAAGAATGCGCAGTTAGAAGTATTGATTTCCAAGGGAATTATAGGGGAAAACAGAGCTGCTGGTTTGCCTCAAATAAAGGGAACACTGGAAATGACAAAGAACCTTCAGCCACCTTTACTTATTCTTCCAGCCGAGGCCGGAGGAGTGATTGGAGGCGATGATGGTGCTCCCGGACCAGGAAGCGGGCCTGATGATATTATTGTGATTCCTTTTGCAGTAAACTACCAATCATCACTTACATTCTCATTAGAACAGATGATTTTTAATGGATCTTATTTTGTAGGTCTCAAGGCTGCAAAAACTTTAAAATCCCTTACAGAATTTGACAAAGAAAAGACCGAAATAGATATCATTGAATCTACCAAAAAGGCCTATTTCACTGTATTAATCAATAAGGAAAGGAAAGACCTGGTATCAGCCAATCTTGAAAGGATAAAAGTGCTTTTAAAAGAAACTGAAGCATTATTTGAAGAGGGTTTTGTTGAAAAGCTTGATGTTAGCAGGGTGAAAGTCCAGCTAAATAACATACAGTCAGAGTTGAATAGGATTGAAGCAGCTGAGGAAATTAGCAAGCAACTTTTAAAACTTCAAATAGGCATGCCTCTCAATGTGGACATTAATGTTAACCAGAAAATAGTTGATGTCCATACCATAGCGGAATTGGAATCACTTCTCAATAATACTGGATACAGGAGGGTGGAAATCGATCAGGTTAATACCAATTTGGATTTGACAAAACTCGATATGAAAAATAACCAGGTTCAGTATATTCCAAACATTTCTGCTTTTGGGACTTTTCAGAGAGTAACCGGTGCCCAGCGGTTCAATACTGTTTTTGATCAAGAGAGATGGTTTTCAACTTCTTTTGTCGGACTAAGAATGAATATACCGGTCTTTGATGGCTTGAATAAAAGCTATAAAATTCAACAATCCAGGGTTCAGATCAGACAGCTTGAGAACCAACGGCATTTCATCGAAGAAAATATTGAACTGGAGCGGATTCAGGCAAAAACAACCTTAAGAAATGCTATCAGAACCTTAAATGTTCAATCAGAAAATAGGGAATTGGCTTTAGAGGTATTTGAAATGACCAAAATCAAATACCAAGAAGGAGTAGGTTCCAATCTTGAAGTGGTAGAAGCTGATTCTGCCCTTAAGGAAGCTGAAACAAACTATTTTTCCGCACTTTATGACGCACTAATAGCTAAAGTGGATTTGGAAAAAGCATTGGGATTACTTTAACCATTCAATAAGAAATAATAGAAAAAAATATGAAAACGAATTTTACACTTTTGATAATCGGCCTGGTGTTTCTGGCTACGGCTTGTGGGCAAAAAGACGAATTGTCCCAAAAGAAAGACGATCTGGCACAAATGAAACAGGAAGCCGCAATTTTGAGAACTTCCATCGAAAGTCTCGAAAAAGAGATAGGTGCTTTAGATCCTGAATTTGGACTTACCACCAGAAAGTCAGTATTGATTTCGACTATCCAACCTGAAAAGGGCCATTTTGAGCATTTTGTTGAAGTTACCGGTTCGGTGCTTTCCAAGAAAGATGTAAATATTTCGGGTGAAGTTTCAGGAAGAGTCCAAGAAGTAAATGCAACTGAGGGCATTCGTGTCAATAAAGGTCAGGTACTCGCAAGGATTGATGCTGAAACCATTCAAAGAAATATGGCGGAAGTTGAAACACAATTAGAATTGGCCTCAATTATTTTCGAAAAGCAGGAAAGGCTTTGGAAGCAACAGATCGGAACAGAAGTCCAATTCTTGGAGGCCAAAAACAGAAAAGAAACCCTTGAGAAAAATCTTTCTTCATTAAAAACCCAAGAGTCAAGAACATTGGTAAGAGCTCCTTTCAATGGCACTGTTGAAGAAGTTCTTGTTCGTGCCGGAGAATTGGTACAGCCTGGCACACCTTTGTTTCACTTTGTTGGAGATAGCGATCTATTTGTTGAGGCAGATGTTTCGGAGAGATACATAGGAATTTTGAATAAGGGAGACTCAGTGGATATTTACTTCCCATCAGTAAAAGAAGAATTTAAAACAAAAGTTTCGGCTGTAGGTGGGGTTATCAATCAGAATAATCGAACATTCAAGGTTGAAGTTGTTCTACCGAATCTCCCTTTCGCAAAACCCAATATGCTGTCGGTTTTGAGAATCAGGGATTATGAAAATCTAAATGCAGTAATAGTCCCCAATTACCTTATTCTACAGGATAATAAGGGAGACTATGTTTTTACAGTCGAAGACAATATGAGTAAAAAGAGATATGTAAAAAGAGGAATGACTTACAAAGAGGTGAGTGAAATATTGGAGGGCTTGTCGGGAAATGAAATTTTGATCGACAAAGGATTCAGAGAAGTTGGGGATAATTTTATTGTAAACATTGTTCAATGATAGACTTATGTCGCAGTTAGAAGAAAAGAAAAAAGGAGTCATCCGCGAGTTTGGCTTGAGCTCCCTTTCAGTGGATAATCAGACTTCGGTCGTTATTTTAGCTTTAATTATTAGTGTATTAGGTCTCTTGGCATACAGGACTATGCCCAAGGAAAGTTTTCCGGAGATTGTGATTCCTACAGTATATGTGGGAACAGCATATCCCGGTAATTCACCTATAGACATGGAAAACCTGATCACCAGACCGATTGAAAAGGAACTTAAGTCCATCAATAATGTAAAGAGCATCAAATCTACTTCGGTACAGGATTTTTCATCTATCGTGATAGAGTTCAATCCTGGCATAGAAATTTCAAAGGCCATTCAGGATGTCAAAGATGCAGTGGACAAATCCAAGAGCGAACTTCCCACAGACCTAGATCAGGATCCTGATGTGATTGAAATCAACACTTCTGATTTCCCGATTATGAATATCAATATCTCAGGAAATTACACTGAGGAGGAGTTAAAGAAATATGGGGAATTCCTAGAAGACGAAATAGAAAAATTACCGGAGATTTCTAAAGCTGAACTTCGTGGTACCATAGAAAGGGAAATTAGGATTGATGCGGACATATATAAAATGGAGGCACTAGGAGTTTCCTTTGGTGATATTTCAGATGCTGTTTCTCAGGAAAATGTGACGATTTCAGGTGGGAATATTCTTACAGGTAAATTCCGGAGGGCGCTCAGGATCACAGGAGAATTCAAAGATCCCAGAGAACTGAATGACATTATCATCAAAACAGAAGAAAACAAGATCGTTTATTTGTCCGATGTTGCTGAGGTCATAGATACGTACAAAGAAAGAGAAAGCTATGCAAGAAGCAGTAAACTTCCTGTAGTCACTGTAAATGTGGTCAAAAGGAGTGGTGAAAACCTTTTGGATGCCTCTGACAAAATAAAGGACATTCTGCAAAAAGCAAAAGTGGATAGGTTCCCAAATGACCTTCAGATTTCTGTGACCAATGATCAATCAACTAGGACCCGATCACAGGTCAGTGACCTTGAAAACAGTATTATTTTCGGGGTAATATTGGTTGTATTGGTTTTGATGTTTTTCCTCGGGTTCCGCAATGCCTTATTTGTGGGAATAGCGATTCCGCTTTCAATGTTTATTTCCTTTTTAATCCTGAATTCGCTCGGTATCACCCTCAACTTGATGGTGCTTTTTGCGCTAATTCTTGCCTTGGGTATGTTGGTGGACAACGGAATAGTGGTGGTGGAAAATATTTACCGCCTCATGCAGGAGGGTATGTCCCCAATAAGAGCTGCAAAAGAAGGAGTTGGTGAAGTAGCGTGGCCAATTATAACTTCCACAGCAACCACCTTGGCTGCATTTCTTCCATTGGCGTTTTGGGATGACCTGATCGGGGAGTTCATGAAATACCTACCCATTACATTGATTATCGTATTGTCATCTTCATTGTTTGTAGCATTGGTGGTGAATCCGGTATTGACTTCATTGTATATGAAAGTCCAGGATTTTGATAGGGTCAAGCCAAAAAAGAAACCGCTGGTGATAGCCCTGATATTTTCCGTAATGGCCATCATTTCGTATCTGGCCGGTTCCCTGACTTTTGGGAATTTATTTATGATTGTTGCAATATTGACTGTATTCAATGTTTTTGTCTTAAGAGGTGCTATTCGTTGGTTTCAAAATGTGTTTTTGGTGTATCTGGAAAACCAATATGAAAAAACGCTTAATTTTGCTTTGAGGGGAAAAAATCCATATTTATTCCTTTTTGGCACATTTTTGCTTTTGGTATTGTCTTTGGGATTATTGTACATAAGGGCTCCGCAAACCCTCTTTTTTCCGGATAATGAACCTGCCTTGGTAAATGTTTTTATTGAGAATCCAATTGGAACAGATACCGAGGCGACCAATAATTTCATGTTGGAAATGGAGGATGAATTGTTGCAATTATTGGAAAATCACCACCACATTGTGGATGCAGTTATCACACAAGTAGGGCAGGGTGCAGGAGATCAGGCAATGGGTCCGAGTACTGGAAATACCCCACACAAGGCAAAAGTTACCATTAGTTTTGTTGAATACCAGTTCCGAAAGGGGACAAATACCAACAAAATCATGGGAGAAATCCGGGATATGGTTGAAAAATACCCGGGAGTTTTGATCACTGTTGATAAGGAATTGGTTGGCCCGCCTGTGGGCAAAGCTGTCAATATAGAGGTGAGTGGTGAAGACTATGTGAAACTGATAGATTATGTGGGTGATTTCAGGGATTATCTTTCCAGTGCAAATATTCCAGGAATAGAAGAATTGAAAACAGATCTGGAACTTGGAAGTCCTGAAGTGCTGCTTAAAATTGACAGGGAGAAAGCCAGAAGGTTTGGCTTGTCCACCACTTCTATAGCAAATGAATTGAGAACGGCATTGTTTGGATTGGAAGTTTCGAAGTTCAAAGAAGGTGAAGAGGATTATCCGATCCAACTGAGACTTAAAGACGAATATAGATATGACCTTTCCTCTTTGATCAACAAAAAGATCAACTTTAGGGACAAATTTGGCAATAAGAAAGAGGTTCCCATTTCTGCAGTGGCTGAATTGGAATATGGTTCTACCTATGGTTCAGTCAAGAGAAAAGATTTGAATAAAGTCATTTCCCTATTTTCCAATGTGACCGATGGATATAATGCTACGGAAATTAATGAGCAATTAAAGGACTTGGTTGCCCAAGCTGATGTGCCTGAAGGTATAACAGTCAAATTTACCGGAGAACAGGAAGAACAGGCCAAGTCACAGGCTTTCTTGATGAGGGCACTGTTTATTGCCATTTCTGTGATATTCTTGATCATCGTTGCCCAGTTCAATTCCGTAACAACTCCATTTATCATATTGGCTTCGGTTGTGTTGAGTACTATTGGAGTATTCCTGGGACTGGTGATTTTCAATATGGATTTTGTGATAATCATGACAGGTATTGGTATCATTTCACTAGCGGGTGTGGTGGTAAACAACGCGATCGTATTGATTGATTATACTAATCTGGTAAGAGAAAGAAAAAGGGAGGAACTCAATACTCCTGAGGGTGAATTTCTTCCAATCGAAGAATTATTAAACAGTATTGTTTCTGGTGGTAAGACTAGATTGAGACCTGTATTGTTGACGGCGGTCACCACAGTCTTGGGTTTGATACCTTTGGCAATAGGCATGAATATAAATTTTGGGACTTTACTGAGTTCTTTTGATCCACAGTTTTTTGTGGGAGGAGATAATGCTGACTTCTGGGGACCAATGGCTTGGACTGTAATATTTGGTCTAACCTTTGCAACCTTCCTGACGTTAGTGATAGTACCTGTCATGTATTTATTGGCAGATAAATTAAACATGTTGATTCGTAGATTGAAATAGCATGATTAAATAAAGGTTGGTGGTTTTTAAATGTTTAAACCTCCGGGATATTATCTCGGAGGTTTTTAGTTTTTAGGACTGTTTTCGTGAATAAATTCAAAACATTGGGCTCATTAAGAAAAATTAACATTTAAGATAAAGCCGGAGCATTTTTTTTTAAAATATTTAAAAACCGTTTCAAATACTTTCAAAAATCGAAATAGGCTGTTTTAGTTCTTCAGAAATCCATATTTTTACGCATTAATAAAAATTTTTGTATGGCGGAATTGAAGTGGTTTGTATTATACACAACCTCAAGATCAGAGAAAAAAGTAGCTCAAAGATTAAAGGAAAGGGGATTGGAAGTATATCTACCTATGATTGAGGAATTAAGGCAATGGAGCGATCGAAAAAAGAAAATTCAAAAAGCCTTATTCAACGGTTATGTTTTTGTAAAAACAACCAAACCAAATTTGTGGGAGACCCTTCAGGTTCCCGGTGCGGTAAAGTTTGTGAATTTTTCAGGTGAACACGCAACCGTAAGGCAGGAGGAAATAGATACCATACAGCGTATTTTGGATACAGGAGTTGCCTTCGAAACTGATGGAAGCGAAATTGCCAAAGGAGAGCAAGTAAAAATCCTTGGCGGCCCGCTACAGGGGATGGAGGGAGAATGTGTCAATAAAGGCAATAGCGATTACTTTATCATCAGAGTCCCCGGTATCAATCAGAACTTATTGGTGAGTATTGAAAGGAAGTTTTTGCAGGTGGTATAGGAGATGCTAGATGCTAGATGTGAGATGTGAGATGTGAGGGTTGAGAATCAAGAGACAAGAGTCAAGAACCGAGAAGCGAGAGGCGAGAGATTAGAGCCAAGAAGTAAGAATCCAGAGCCAAGAAGTGAGAGCAGAGAAACGAGAAGTAGGGTAAGGGAGGTGAGAAATGATTAAAAAGAAAGGTGTTAAACAAGGTTGAAATAAATTAACCAACATAAAATCCTGTAGATTTTATGTTGGTTAATTTAATGGGAAAATCATGATTCCTTCTTTTCAATTTGTGGCCTTTACTGTTTTGTCGCTGTGGGATCTTTTACATTTTTAGATGATAATCCTTTTCGGTTCATTATTTTCAGGTTGCGGTTCGAAGTTGCTATTTACCTGCTCATGATAATTTCATAAACCCCACCTTTGTCCAAACCGACAAAAATCCGCTCCCTATCGGATTCACTTTTGACAATCAGGTCATAGACACCTCCGAAATCTACGCCGGGAAAATTCATGGTTTTCCAGGTATTACCTTTGTCCTGACTGTAGTAGAGTTCAAGAGGTTGAGGGTCTTCGATTTTGATCCATTTGCCTGCGAATACAAGATTTGGGTCATTTTGGCTTATGCCGATACCCATAAAAAAGTGAGCCTCTTCGTGTCGGTCAATTAGTGTCTTCCAAGTTGCCCCGTTATCAGTGGTTTTTGCCAGTTCTCCTTCCCAGCCTACGTAAATGCCCTGAGGAGATTGTTTGTCAAAGACCACTTTTTTGACAACTGTGGGGTTGGGAACAAGACCATTCCATTGATTTTGTTCTTCTTCTTCTTTGATATAAACCAAAAACCCGTTTTCGATGGCCCCCTGTCCACCAGCCCATATTTCACTAGGAGCATAGGGATTGACGAATACCCGCATCCGGTTTGCAAAAATCTGCCAATCTCCCCAAACAGGT
>NZ_JBGSXS010000449.1:0-11905 GCF_041751335.1 Aquiflexum sp. | reverse complement strand
ATTTCGGAAGCCATCAAATGGTAAAGTTGGCTGATGATGAAGGCAAGCGTGTAATCATTCGAACCAATCCCGGCAGGTCTTTTGAAGGATTGGAAAGGGCAAACTTTTACCTGTGGAAATATGAGGTGGAGGAGGCTTTTTAAACCCCCGCATAAACAATCAACCCCAACCCTAAAACAAACAACAAAAACATCCCACCAATCAGAACATGGGTGTCTTTCGGGGCATTTTTGAATTCCTTCCAGATAAAAACTCCCCATAAGGCCGCAATCATCGTGGCCCCTTGGCCCAAACCATAGGAAATGGCTGGACCGGCTTTTTCTGCTGCTAGGATGCTGAACGACATCCCCACACACCAAATGATACCTCCTAAAATGCCAACAAGATGGACCCATGGTTTTCCCGCAAAATAATCTACTCCTGATAAGGGAGTTCCTTCAATAGGTTTCTTCATCAAAATGGTATTGAAAATAAAATTGCTCATTAGAATTCCAATGGAAAAGACAAATACAGCCCCATAAGGCGTGAATTTCCCTCCTTCAGGATTGGAAAAATCCAATGACATGGACTGTGCTACAAAGAAATAGAAAAATGACATCAGAAAGCCTCCTACCAATGCCAAAGCTAATCCCACTTTGGGATTTTTTCGGTTGGATTTGGCAAGTTTCTGATATGCCAATGCATCAAGAACAATAGCCAATGCCACTAAAGCAACTCCGATAAAGAGTAAAACCGGATCTCCTTTTTGGGTTGAAATATAATTCACAAGAACCCCTAGGACCAATGCCAATCCGATACCAACAGGAAAAGCCACTGACATACCTGCATAGGCAATAGCCGCAACGATCAGAATATTGGCCAGATTGAATATCACTCCACCCACAAAAGCCAAAGCATAGTTTTTACTGCTTGCCTGAAACAAATCTTCGGAAAAACTCCTGCCATATTCGCCACTACTTCCCAACGTATATCCAAAAATCAAAGACAACAGCACTATTCCAATCACATAATCCCAATAAAAAAGTTCAAACCGCCAATTGCTTCCAGCCAATTTTTGGGTGTTGGCCCATGAACCCCAACAAAACATAGTAATGATGCAGAATAGAACAGCCAAAGAATAGGTTTCAATGATATACATGACCTAAAGTTTGGGTTTTACAATATGGTAATTGGAAAGGGAAAGATAAAAGTCATTGATAATGGCATCCCTGTTAAAATTCTCCCAAATAGATATTTTTCTGGAATTTTCCGGTCTTTCCACCCATTGGTTGTTGATCAGAATCGGTGCTGGAATTTCTTTAACTTCTCCCCAAGTTGGATTTTTCAAGATGGCAACAGATACCAAATCAAATAAAGCTCTTGATGGTGGGTCCCCATGATAATCAATGTGTTCAAACAAACTTACAGCATAATCTCCAAAAGTTGTAAACTGTCCTCCATGTCTTCCTTTAATGGGCTTTGTTGTTTTAGGCCCCATTCCGGGCATGCGTGTATTGATTTCTTCTTGTGTCACTTTGACCGCATCTGTACCAGTGGGTTCTCCATAACGGACAGTGACCATTTCGAAGAGCACTTTTGTATTTAGAATAAAATTCATGGATACGGTGTCGTTATCCTGATTGTATTCCCCCGGCTTTGGATAATTGGAACCCAACCAAACAACTCTCATTTTTGAAGCAATTGACGGATCCTTTTTCAATGCGAGAGCCACATTGGTCAATTTGCCCACCGCCAATACCACTAAATCATTTCGATTTCTTTCATTGGCTTCTTTGATGATAAAATCTACAGCAGCTTTTCCATCATAATTTGCATCATCCAGCGTAGGGCTTATTTCCTGAAATGATCCATCTGCCCCATTTAACAATGGAACTTTATCATAAGAAAATGCCAATTGCATGATTCTTTGGGCTTCGTCATAATGTTCTCTGATATTACCCCCACTTTTGGTAGCATTGACTGTGACGCCCTCCACATCAAAATTGTTTCCGTTGGATAAAAGGTACATCAGGGCAAATTGATCATCCAATTCATTATTTGCATCCGTGTCAAATATTATCCTGACTTTTTCCGGTTGATCACAAGATACTAAAAACGGAGATAAAAGAATCAATATTGTTAAGCTGGAAATAACGGTTCTCATGGGTTTTTGGTTTTTATGGAAATCATTAATTTTCATTGAATATCTGGTATCTCACATTTTAGAATAAATTCTACAATAGAATTATCACACAATATCCCAATATCAACTATATATCAATCAATATCGGATAACTTCTAATAATAATCAGGCAAATTATCTGGATCTTATAAATCCTTCAAATATGGGATAGAACTTTGTGCACCCATCTTTGTGACAGAAATGGTTGCCGCATTTAATGCAAATATAACCGCATCTTTTATTTCACCACCTTTGACTAAAGACACCGCCAAAGCACCGTTGAAGGTATCTCCTGCGGCGGTAGTATCCAAGGCAATGACTTTCTTAGTCGGAATTATTCCTTTAAACTCTCTTGAATGGACATAAGCCCCTTCCCCACCCAAAGTAATGATGACATGCTGTACTCCTTTTGCCAAAAGTATTTCAGAGGCATCTTCCGCTGATTTTTCATCGATTACTTTTACACCTGTCAAGTGTTCGGCTTCAGTTTCATTAGGTGTAATCAAAAAAAGAAATGGGAATATTTCCGACTGAAGTTCAGATGCTGGGGCGGGATTCAGAATAATTTTTTTTCCAAGATTAAAACCTGTTTTACAAGCTTCAAATACCACTGGGAGCGGAATTTCCAACTGTATCAAGACCATATCCGCAGCTTCAAAGTAATTTGTTGCCATGTCAATATCTTTTACCGAAAGCGCCCCATTAGCCCCTGGAGCAACAATGATGGTATTTTCTCCTGATTTATCCACAGTAATCAGTGCAACTCCTGATGGTTTATCTGGATTTCGTTTTATCATCGAGGTATTGATTCCTTCCCGTTGGTAATTTTCTAAATTTTGGGATCCAAATACATCATCACCCAACTGAGTCAAAAAACATACTTCTCCGCCCAATCTTGCCGCAGCTACTGCCTGATTGGCACCTTTTCCACCTGGAATTAAGGAAAATTCCCCCCCTATCATTGTCTCTCCTGGTGCTGGAAAATGATCTGTTTTGATGACCATATCCATATTGGCACTACCAATTACAAAAATTCTGGGTTTATTCTTCATTACCTTACAAATAAAGATTAGGGCCTTTTATCAAACTAGAGACAGAGGAAGACGAGTTTTACGAATTATAATTTTTATCAAAGACCAAATTAGATTATTATTATACTGAACTTATCCTAAAGTTGCAAATATTCGAAAAGTTTGAGCGATTTTCAATTGATAAGTTTGAGCATTAAACATAAAAATAAACCCATAATAGTATGAAAAAGAACATTTTTTCCAGAAGAAAATTCTTGGGCACCTCAATACTCAGTGCTACTGGACTTTCATTTTTACCAAAAACTACTTTTGCAAAAATCCCACAATTTTCGGTTTCTGAAGACATTCATCAGATACGCCTAGGGTTTATCGGTGTTGGAAGACAAGCTATGGGAATATTGAACGGCATGATGAGAATTCCCGGAGTCGAAGTTTTGGCTTGTGCAGATGTATATGAAATCAAAAGAGAGCGCTTCAAACAGCGGGTCGAAAAAATTAGCACTGAACTTGGTAAGCCAATCCCAAAAGTAGATGTTTATAAAGATTACAAAGATCTTTTGGCAAGGCCGGACATTGATGCTGTAGTAATAGCATCTCCCGACCATTGGCATGCACTGATGGCAATAGACGCCTGCAAATTGGGTAAAGATGTTTATTTAGAAAAACCCCTGACGCTCACCATCAGGGAAGGGCAAGAACTTGTGAAAGCTGTCAGAAATAATGGAATTGTGCTGGCTGTAGGTAGTCAACAGCGCTCTGACCTTAATTTTCAACATGCCGCAAGGATGGTACAAAAAGGAAGATTAGGGAAAATCAAAGAGGTTTTGGTTCATGTTGGACAACCGGAACATCCAACGCCATATGACTTGGAAGCACAGCCAATACCAAAAGGTCTTGATTGGGAAGCTTGGCTGGGACCACTTCCAAAAATGGTTTTCAACGAAAAGCTCAATCCGCCTATCTCTTTGAATCCAGAAGAAAACGAGAAACTTTGGGGCGCTTGGAGATGGTACCGTGAAACTGGAGGTGGCTATATGACAGACTGGGGCGCGCACATGTTTGATATTGCACAATGGGGTTTGGGAATGGATAGAAGCGGACCTGTAAAAGTCACGCCAGGACAGGCTGGAATTCCTTTGAAATACATTTATGAAAATGGAACAGAAATGATTGTGGGGCCCTTTGATGAAGGCCGCCAAGGTGTTAAATTTATTGGAGAAAATGGTTGGATAAAAGTTTCCAGAGGTAATTTCGATTCCTCAGATGAAACCCTAAAGCCAACCATGGAAAGGCCTAGTATTGGATATCCTCCGCATTATTGGGATTTCATCGATTCGGTGGTGAAAAGAAAAGATCCCATTGTGCCAGTTGAAATTGGTCACAGCACCTGTGTGGTCTGTACAATTGGAAACATTGCCAATGAACTTGGCAGGGCATTGGATTGGGATCCCATAAAACAAACTTTCCCAAATGATTGGGAAGCAGCGACAAAATTGCACTACAACTACGAAAACGGATATAAACTCTAAACCAGAAAACTATGAACAACAGAAGAGACTTTTTGAAAATCTCCGGAGCCTTGGCTTTGGGGACAATATTGAAACCAACGGATTTGAATGCTTTTCCATTTGCCAAAAAACTTCCTATTGGACTTCAGTTGTATTCCTTAAGGGAGGACATGAAAGAGGATCCACAACATACCTTAAGGCTAGTTTCCTCAATTGGGTATAAAAGCTTGGAAGCAGCCAATTATGATGACGGAAAAGTGTATGGAATGGATCCTGTTTTCTTTAGGAAATATATCACAGACTTGGGAATGAAACTCAATAGCGCCCATATCGGAGGACCAAGAAATTATGATCCGGCAAAAAAGGATGAAGCTATTGATTGGTGGAAACAAGCAGTAACCGACCACAAGAAGATGGGGGCAAAATACCTTATCAAACCTTCCATGCCTATTCCAAAAACTTTGGATGAACTGAAAATTTGGTGCGACTATTACAATGCTATAGGTGAAGTAGCCAAAAAATCCGGAATGATGTTTGGATTCCATAACCATGCCCGTGAATTTGAGAACATCGAGGGAAAGATGATGATGGATTTTATGATTGAAAATACTGATCCCAAATTGGTATGCTTTGAACTCGATGTCTATTGGGCCCAAAAAGGCGGACAGGATCCTGTGGACTTTCTCCAAAAATATCCCGGTCGATTTCCTGTGCTCCACATCAAAGATGAAGAGGAAATAGGTGCTAGTGGCACATTAGATTTTAAGGCCATTTTTGAAGCAGCTTATCAACAAGGGATGAAAGACTACTTTGTGGAGGTAGAAAGATACAATTTTGAACCCATAGAAAGCGTAAAGCAGAGTTTTGATTACCTCAACAAAGCAACCTATGTTAAATAGCTGGAAGACTGAAGACCGAAGCTGGAAGATATCGTGTAGTTCTAGTTTAAAGAATTTTCGTATAAGTGCTGACAATCATATTTACAATAATGGATAATGTGTATTTACGCAATGATGCCAGTAGAATGGTAATTCGATATAATTCTTAGCAGGAGCCTGAAATATCCGGTACTACAGTCTTCCTTCCTGTCTGTAGTAGAATATTGGGTTAATGGCAAAGAAGCGTATAACCATTTTAAAATAAATTTACCAATCCCAAACCAAATGAAGATGAAGAATTTAATCTTATCCACTTTGCTAATTGCACTTATTTTGAGCCTCTCTTGGGCATGTGGTACCTCAAATGAAAGTAAAGAAGTTTCGGTTTCCGAAGAAGGCTTTGTCCCAAATCCCCAGGAAATGGCCGAACAACCTGTGAATAAATTAGCAATAGGTGACAAAGCACCCTATTTCAAGCTTCCCAATGTGGATGGCAAATATGTATCCATTGATGATTTCAGCGATTCAGATGCGCTTGTCGTCTATTTTACCTGCAACCATTGCCCTACAGCACAGGCTTATGAGGAAAGGTTTAATGACGTTGTCGATAATTATTCAGGAAAGAAAGTAGCCTTTGTGGGAATTTCTCCCAACAGTCCTATTGGCATATTGCCCGAGGAATTGGGCTACTCCGATTTGGATGATGATTTTAAAAGCATGCAAATCCGGTATGAGGATATGAACTATAATTTCCCCTATCTCTATGATGGGGATACTCATGAATATTCTTTGGCTTATGGGCCTACTGCTACCCCACATGTTTTCGTATTTGACAAAGACAGGAAACTCTCCTATTCAGGCCGCTTGGATACTTCCGAAAAACCCGGAACTGCTAATGCCGAAGACCTTAGAATGGCCATTGACAAGACTTTAGCGGGTGAAGCATTGGACCCTGACAAGGCCATAACTCCAGCCTTTGGCTGCTCGACCAAATGG
Organism: Aquiflexum sp.; assembly: GCF_041751335.1. GTDB lineage: Bacteria > Bacteroidota > Bacteroidia > Cytophagales > Cyclobacteriaceae > Aquiflexum. The sequence continues at coordinate 5,331 of NZ_JBGSXS010000449.1, read as the reverse complement.
GCCTGGAAAAATGAATACACCATAAAAGTAAATGCAGAATGGAAGGAAAAGCCGGTTGAAGTTGAAAAAATCTCCCCTTCAGGATTGGCTGACTTATTGAAAAATCCTTCTGAAAACTTAATGCTGATCAACTTCTGGGCAACATGGTGTGGTCCATGTGTAGTAGAATACCCTGAATTCATAGAAATCCAAAGGATGTACGGGGGGAGGGATTTTCAGTTTGTCTCCCTCAGTATGGATAATCCCAATCAGGAAGAAAAAGTCCTCAAATTTCTAAAAAGCAAATATTCAGCAGTACCCAACTACCTGATAGATACCGAAGACAAATATGCGGTCATTGATGTGGTTGGCAAAGAATGGGACGGCAGTCTTCCCATCACCCTCTTAATCGAACCGGGAGGAAATATTGCCTACAAGAAATTGGGCGAAATAAAAGCTTTGGAACTTAGGAGAGCGATTGTGGACCACCCGATGATTGGCAGGTATTATTGATTGGAATTAAATAGAATAGATTTCACGATTCTTTCAAAAGACAAGGCGAAGTAAATAGATGTAGCTATTCATCAAAACAAGGACAGCTATTGAAAAAGACTTCGCCTTGTCACTTGGACGGCCGAAGAAGTCTGGAAACCTTAAGGCTGGACAGATTTCTCTCTTCGTTCGAAATGACAAGGAGAAGCCCTTGACACAATTAAACCAAGATGTAAAAATAAAGCCGCATCTATTAACTCCCCTTCTCAACAATAGTCTGGATTAGAGAAATCAGAACCTACAAAATTTTTATCATCATACATTGATTCTTATTTTTTATTTCAATAAATTCAATTGTAAACAATTAATAAATCCCTATGGCCAACCAACCAACCCTCCAAAACGATCCCGGATTTCAATTTTATGTTGCATCCCGCCTTGTCTCACAAGCCTATAGAGAACCTTTGGAGGAGTTGGGACTCACTTATCCACAGTACTTGGTGATGCTGGTGCTTTGGGAAAAAGATGGACAGATGGTATCTCATATCGGTGAAAAACTTCAGTTGGACTCAGGAACATTGACTCCATTATTAAAGCGACTGGAATCCGTAAATCTGGTCAAAAGGGTCCGGAGTGAAACCGATGAAAGGAAAGTAGAGATCGAACTGACTTATCCTGGAAAGTCCCTTCAGGCCAAAGCGCAACATATTCCAGAAAAAATCAAGGAATTTTTTAACACTTGGGAAGATAAAGAGTTCCATCAATTGGAAATGCTCATGGAGCGTTTGATCGATGACTTGAATAAAAGTTAATATCATGGAAAAAATCAAAAAGAGTTATACAGCTACGGCAACGAACAAAGGAGGAAGAACTGGGCATGTGGCCACAGATGATGGGATGTTAGAATTGGAACTGGCGATGCCAAAAGAAATAGGTGGGACTGGAGGAAAAACCAATCCCGAACAATTATTTGCAGCTGCTTATGCTTCTTGTTTTGGAGGTGTATTGGCCTTTGTATCAAAGAGAGTCAATACCGATGATGCCCAAATCACTGTTCAGATTCATAGCGGAGAGGCAGAAAATGGGGGTTATGGTTTGGCAGCTGATATTTTTGTAAAAATTCCTCAGGCAGGTTCATTGGAAGAAGCCCAGAAACTGGCCAACCTTGCCCATAAAAACTGTATGTATTCCCATGCTGTGAAAGGAAATATTGAGGTGAATGTGAAGGCGGTTGAGTAAGGGAATTAAGAAAGTATTTTGATACTTCTGATTTTTGCAAGACAAAAAAAACAACTTTTCTTGGCCGGAAGGCACCATCGGGGGTTGGCAATACATGGGTACCTCCCGGATAAGCAATTTCGCAAAAATTTTATAAACTTAATTTCACCATTCCTTCAAAGCCCCCACCGCTCTATCTACCAATTTGTTATTGGCTTCATGGTAATTGTTGTTCAAAAGTATCAAGGTACTGTTTTTGTCTGTAAATCGCATGATCAAGGTCTTGTACCCAGGATTGTCGCCGGTATGGGAGACAACTTTACCAAAATATGGATCCTCACTCAGGTCCCAGCCAAAGCCATAGTTACTGATACTCCCATCATTCAATATTTGAGGTGAAAAAGCCAATTTCAAGGTTTCCTTGTTTACCAAAGTTCCCGCATCCAATGCCTGATCCCAGATCAATAAATCCTGTGCGGTACTGCTGACCCTGCCGGGCCCTTTTCTATTCCCCAACCAAACGGTATAATCAGAGGAATGAAATTTATTGGCATTGAAATAGTTTCCTTTTTCGTCCTTCAGGTGTCCTGCCGCAAAATTGGACACCATCGCCTTTTCCTCCAAAGTTCGGATATCTGTATTTCCCATGCCCAAAGGTTTGAAAATCCATTCTCTTGATAATTCAATAAAATCCCTGCCGGTGACTTTTTCCACTATACTGGCCAGAAAAACATAGGCCGTATTGCTGTACTCATATTTCTCTCCGGGTTGGGCCAACATCTGAGGATTGTATTTGCGCAAGTATTCCAAAATATCTCCATTGCCAGCCACTTTGCTTTTGTCCCAATGTTTATCCATGATATCCTGATAATCTGGCAATCCATTGGTATGGGTCAGCAATTGTCTGATGGTTATTCCTGAATATGGTACATCCAAATAATCGGAGAGTTCGTCATCGTAAGTCAAAAGTCCTTTTTCTGCACACTTCATCACCATCATGGCCGTAAATTGTTTGGAAACCGAGGCCATTTCGAAAACATCCGTAGGTTGGAGCGGGGTTTTTTGTTCGTAAGAACGATAACCCGTTGCTTTTTCAAATACTACTTCACCATCTATGGCCAAAAATAAGACACCGGAAAAACCTTGGGATTCAGCTTCGGCAAAGGCTTTTTCAACCTTTGAGATTTGAGCAGAAACTACGGGCCTAAACAACAGGAAGATTAAAAATATAAATATCGAAGTGTTAATCTTGAATGAGTTCATATTTAGGTTTTTCATTTTGAAATTCAAGTATCTAAATCTGCCAATAAAAATAGGGAAATTCAACACCTTTAATATTGAAAAGTGAATGAGATTTATTCATTATTTTGACCTTTTCCAAACCGGAAGGATTTTCAATAGCACGCGGATGACGCTGATTTAGCAAATTTTCACTGATTTTTTTTATCTGCGTCCATCAGCGTCATCAGCGTTCCATATTTTAGTTAATGCAAAGGTTTGAAATAAATTAATGATATTCAAAAAATCAAACAATCCATGAATCGTAAGCAAATCAGCATCCTCACAGATTTAGCCAAATCAGCAGCTCTTAAAGCGGGCGGGAAAATCCTTGAAGTTTACCATTCCAAAGAAATAGGTCTCACCCAAAAAGAGGACAACTCTCCCTTAACCTTGGCAGACCAAGCAGCGCATCAAGCAATCATAAATGATTTGGAGCAAACCGGATTGCCGATTTTATCAGAAGAAGGTACTGAAATACCCTATTCGGTACGTAAAAATTGGGAATATTATTGGCTGGTAGATCCCTTGGACGGTACCAAGGACTTTGTAAAAAGAAACGGGGAATTCACAGTCAACATTGCCCTGATAAATCTCGGAAAACCTATAATGGGTGTGGTCTATGCACCTATATTGGATTGGTTGTATTGGGGAAGTGTAGGATACGGTGCCTGGAAGAAAGTAGGTGATCAAGGACAAGAAAAACTGGAAAAGGTAAATGATCCCTCCATCAAAACCATCGTAGCCAGTAGGTCCCATATGAATCAGGAAACAAAGGATTTTATTGCCCAATATCCTGAGGCCAAGGTAATCAACATGGGTTCCTCTCTTAAAATTACACTTGTGGCTGAAAGCAAAGCACAGCTCTATCCCCGCTTTGGACCCACAATGGAATGGGACACGGCTGCGGCACATGCCATAGTTTTGGCTGCCGGAGGGGAGGTGGTTAATCTTTCCGATGGAAAATCTTTATTGTATAACAAAGAAAATCTTTTGAATCCATCCTTTTTGGTGCGCACTTCTAAATTTCACTCGGAAACTTTTTAAGGGCTTTGGGACAGTAAATGTGTTCGTTCGTCCCTAATTGGTTTGAATATCAATTAATTATGTTGAATATAATGAAAGCGCAGGGATTTGAAATCAAACCACCATCCAATTAAACTTTTTTAAAATTAACAAACCTTTAATTTTTACAGGGCATTTGAAAGTAATTTTTCAGATGCCTTTTTTTTAAAAAAATAAAACCGGCCTGATTCTCTTCGGGAAGTTTTTCATGGCTTTGGGACAATAAAACCATACGTTCGTCCTTCTTCGGTTTCATAAAATCTACGATTTTTTAATTTACTTAAAAACGTAAAGAATATGTCTTTTCAACAAAACCTATTTAAGGCAAACACTTAAAAATCAGCTTTAAATAATTATATTATAAGTCGTATCATCTTTAAAAGTATATTTTGAAATTCACCTACAAACTCAAGATATATTCTTTATTGGTTTATTGCAATAAATAATTATTTCTGTAGGTTTTAAATTATTTAATCAATTTTAATAAACATAGATATAAACATATAAAACATGAAATTTTTGGTAGTAGATGATGAAAAAGATGTCGAAATGTTATTTCGACAGAAACTTAGAAAAGAAATCCGAAGCGGTGCCATCGAACTGGTATTTGCTTTTTCCGGTCAGGAAGCCCTAGACATTTTGGAAAGTACCCAACCTCCCGAAGTGATGTATATTTTTTCAGATATCAATATGCCGGGAATGTCAGGATTACAGCTTTTGGAAAAAGTCAAAACCAAGTTCCCTCAGATACAGGTAAGCATGATTTCGGCTTATGGCGACAGCGAAAACCACAACAAAGCCATGGGTTCAGGTGCAAAGGAGTTTTTCACCAAACCCATTGATTTTGATTCACTCAAAAGCGAAGTGGAACAAATTATCAAGGAGCAGGCCTAAACATATTAACTATGCAAAACTATGACAAAATGCAAAAAGTAAGTTGGTAGTTGCCCGATATGAATTCTAAGGATGGCTTCCTTTAGGGGGCATTGGGTAGAACAGAAAACATGACTTAAATGAGCCAAGTCCTGCCTGACCGCAATCCTGCGGTCAGGCAGGAAAAACTTTTTGTATTAATTCCCCAAAATGAATTGAAATATGAAACCAAACCAAACCCGATATCCAATAAATCAAAAGCCTTCCCACCTATTCCCCTCGCCTTATATCATTGATAGTAAACTATCCAAAATATCTCAAAATGTCTAAACCCCACTTACCTTCAACACCTGCCCTTCTTTTGACTTTTGTTCTTAGCCTTCATTGGTTTAATTTAACACAAGCGCAGGTGCCAACACTAACCAT
>NZ_JBGSXS010000448.1:0-11146 GCF_041751335.1 Aquiflexum sp. | reverse complement strand
AAATTATGCCATCCCCGGGGACAACCCATTTGTCAATAATGAGGAAGGATTTAAGGAAGAAATTTATGCCTACGGCCTAAGGAACCCTTGGCGCTTTAGTTTTGATTCCCAGACCAATGAACTTTGGACAGGTGATGTGGGACAGAATAGGGCAGAGGAAATAGACATCATCACCAAAGGGGGGAATTATGGTTGGAGAACCATGGAAGGTTTCAGTTGTTTTAATCCTGCCAGTGGTTGTGACCAAGAAGGTCTGATATTGCCCATTTGGGAATATACCCACACAAATGGTGACAGGTCGGTTACAGGAGGCTTTGTCTATAGAGGTACTGAAATAACAGAATTGCAAGGATTATATATTTATGGTGACTTTGTTTCCGGTAGGATATGGACAATGGATTTCAGTAATTTGGATAACCCTGTAAATACTTTACTGATGAGGGCCAATTTTCCCATCTCCTCCTTTGGCATTGACCAATCCAATGAAATGTACCTTTGTGGCTTTGATGGGAAGATTTACAGGTTTGGGTATGAATGAGCTCAATTAAAATCCTAAGTTATAAGGACGTAGTTGTAAGTTTTCATTCATGGTGATTATTTGTTAAAATTGAATTACCCAATCGAATCTGTAAAAAATCAAATTTATCGTCAATATCAACTCTTGTCTGATAATTTTTTTGTAAATTAAGCAAATAACCAAATATAAAATTGATATGGGAATTGTAAAAGTGATAGAGGTAATTGCTGCCTCAGAAATTGGAATTGAAGACGCAATGCAAAAGGCTGTAAGCGAAGCTTCAAGTTCTGTAAGAAATATTGACTCAGTGTTTGTTAAGGATATTAAAGCGCATGTAGAAAACGGAAAAATCACTACTTATGGGGTAATTTGTAAAGTATCATTCAGAGTGGATTAATTTTTCAATCACTACAGATTCATTTTATTTCATAAAGGAATCATTAATGGACTTTTCTTTACAAATCGCTGAAAAGAACCATTTTTGAAATCCGGCTAAATCATGTATAGAATTTTAGCCGGAGTGTATATTTATGTTCGTTCTATTTCATATTTCACACTCATACATCTTCGCAAAGACGAAGATTTGTTAAAATCCTGTCCGGGTTTTTAGCACATTTTACAAGGAAGCGACTATCTGAGCATTCTTGGTAAGTGTGGACAACTTCTTATTGTAATGATTAAAGAGCTCTGTATTGGCTGTCATTTCTGCGGCTTTTGCTGCACCCTGTAGGCTGTTGAACCTTTCAGGACTACGATCCAAGGCAAGCTCATAGTGCTTCAAAGCCTCTTTGGGCATATCCAATTCCAAATACATGTCTGCAAGTAATTCACTTGCAGGCAACAGTTCTCCAGGCGTGATGGGATGTTTGTTGGTGGCCCGCTCCCTTTTTTCTGCCTCTTCCATCAATTCAAGTGCTTTGGTTTTGTTGCCTTTTGCAAATTCAGTCCATGCATTGACAGTTAAGGTTTGAACCTTTACCTGTCCAGACCAGTAGGGGTTTTTTATTTTTTCAGATAGGGATAGAAGTGTTTTGGAAGCAATTTGTGCTTTTTTAATATCACCGGATCTGGCAGCCCCAAGTCCTATGGCAAAGTGACTCAAAGCTTCAAATTCAGGAAAAATTTCCCAGTCAATGTTCTTGCCTTTTCTGGGCAAAATGTCCTCAGCAAGTTTCCAGTTGTGCCTTTCAAGGGCATACCGGGCTTCACAAGAAGCCAGAGCATAGGCGGAAGCCGGATGCATTTCTATACTTCCCTGCAGTCCTTCTATTTCCTTCAGCTCCTCTATTACCTCCCTGTCTTTCATCTGTTGCAGTAGAGCATATACAATATAGTCTTTGGCATGTAAAAAATGCAGGGAGACCCTGGATGGGGAGGATTTTTTGGCCGCTTCTGCCGACCTTCTGTTCCATTCCACAGATTCCTCCCACATCCCCAATCTTGTAAAAATATGGGAAGGCATGTGCAGGGCATGGGCAACTTGGGGTGCAATCTTACTGAAGTTGTCAGCGGCTGTTTTGGCTTTTTCGGCAAGTTCGGGATAATCGTAAGCATGGATGGTATAGTGAAATCCACCTGGATGATCAGGGATTTCACGAAGAACTTCCTGTGCCAATTCACCGGCCAAAAGCTGATTGGTGTATGTTTTGTCCTTGGGATCCGCCACTGCAATCAAGGAAAGTGCATAGAAGGACTTAATTTCCATGTCTTCAGGAAAATCCCGGTAGGCCTTTTCCCAGGCCCCATTCCAGTTTCGAAGGCGGTCGGCAAGAGGACTTTTTATTCCTTCCCGGTAATATCCGGCTATTGCTTCTGCAAAAGCCAATTCTTTGTCGCCATTGGCAAGTACACCGCATTTCTCGGCCATTTCCCAGCCTGTCTGCATTTGAATTTCAGTAGGCTGATCACCCCATAGGGGATGTATATAACTCATGGCTTTTCCCCAAGGCCCCCAAATGCATTCCGGGTTACTTGTAATTACCTTGTCAAAAATAGTTTCGGCTTCGTCATAGGTCATATGATGGATAAGGGCAAGGCCAAGATGAACAAGAGAATCTGTCTCAGGACTGCAGTTCCCGGTGTATTGAACAGTTCCGCAAATGGTGATTCCGTAATCATCAGCGAGATATTCGGAGGTTTTCTTTTGGCTTTCACATGAAATTATGGCAAGAAGGAGTGCCATACCCAAAACAGTATCGGACAATAATTGCCAGGAACCTGTCGAATGCCTGCTTAAGGAACATTGATCATTTGATTTCATTGGTGGATTGTTTTTGAATATTAAATCAATTACCCAATACCTCCCCTTCAAAAGAATCATTTTAAATATTTAAGGGAGTAAGATGTATCACATCAGTTCAAACTTATGTGATACCTTTAAGTACGGGAAAATCACATTAATTCGGATCTGATTTTCCAATGTGCGAATGGAGGGCTTATAAATTACTGAGAATCAACGATACATATGGTGTGTGACTTTGATTGCCCGAATAAAATTAACCCTACTTTGTCAAGTTTCCAATGTAATCCTTATATTTTAAACATCTTTCATTTTTCAGTTAAGTATTTGTCCAGGGACTCACGGATCTTGCCGGAAGGCCTATCAGCAGATGGATCAATTATTTTCCCCTCTTCATCCAATAGTAAAAATCTAGGGATGGCATTTACCATAAAATGTTGGGTAAGATCGGACTTCCAGGCATTTTCGGCAAACCACTGAAGGCCTTCCATGTTTTTGGCTTTGACCATCTTTTCCCAAGGTTCCCGGGTATCATCAATGGATACCGTCAGAAATTCTACTGGTTGATCTTTATATTCTTCTTTCATCTTATCCCAATGCGGATGTTCTGCGATGCAGGGCCCGCACCATGTAGCCCAAATATCAATATAAACAAGATGACCTTTCAGATCAACCAGTTTTACTTCCTCGCCTTCAATATTGGTGAAGGTAAAATCCGGAACATCTTTTCCGGGACTGATGGGTTCCCATTTATCCTTTAATTTTTTTAGTTTTTCGGCATACTTTGGAGACTCATTTTCTATCATGAATTTCTCATAAGATTCTTCTACATGGACAGGTCCGCGGTAATCCAAATTAGATTTTATGGAGTTATAATGAAAATGATCCTTTACGGTTTTATCTTTTAATAAAGAGTCTATGGCAAGCATGCTCGCTTTTTCATAGGCATTTTCACTTGACGCAAATGAACTGTCACTTTTCATGATTTCACTTGTGAGATTTGAAATCCGCTTATAAATTAATGAGGTGTAGGTCCCTACATTGAGAAGATGCTTTTGATCTAAGGGAACAGCAGCTAATTTAGCATTCACTTCATCGTTGGGGAAATCTATTGAATCCTGTGGTTTTTTGGTCACATAAGCATGATACATTGGATATTGTAAATCAAAGCCAAGAGGTGCATAGTTAAAATACGCCTCTTCTTCGGTGATAAATTCAGGATCTACATTTTCCTGCATTTTGAATTCTTCAAATTTGACTTTTGAAAGCGCGAAAAGACTATCTTTTGTTTTAAAGTAGTCATCTTTCGATTTTCCCATCAAATCCGTTGGATTATTTAGGCCGCTTTCTTTATCATATTGATCTTTTTCAAAGAGATACCTGATTTCTTTTTCATGATCTCCCTGCACATCAAAAGTACCGGAAATGTCTTCCGCATCTGCGGTAAGATAAATACTGTCTCCCGGGCTTAGGTAGAGGCTAAAATTGGTCCGTCCGTAATATAAACTATAACTCGAACTTTCATCACCTTCAAAAACCAGTTTGAAATTCCCATCCTCATCTATTTTTCCACCTGCAATATCTCCGTCCTGATAAATTGCAATATCTTCTGTTTCAAGATTTTCGATTTTTCCGGAGACGATAATGGTCGGGTCCTGTGGTTCAGATTTTTGGGAACAGCTAAATGCCAAAATCAAGATAATTAAGGAGGAATTGATGAGTTTTTTCATGATCTGAGGGTTTCGAGGGAGGACTGAAATAAACAGTTAATTTTGTAAAAAAAGATCGGCAAGATTTTTATTGAATTTAAATTTACTACTAGCCTTTTAAAATTGAAAGTTAAAAAATTATAAAAATCTTTTGTTAGGAAACCACTTCTCCGAATTAGGGCACTTTTTATTTTACATGGGTTCTACCAGCTTATTAATAACATCTTCGAATGCTTCCTCAAGAATGTATTTTTCATCAGGTCGTAATAAAGCAACGGTATCCCCTAAGAACTCCGCATCAGTTCTCTTTGCTTCCAGGTTTAAGAGAAATTGCTTTTTCGTAGGAATGGCCTTGTCCAAAGAGAAGCTCATATATTCTTTAAAGCATTTGACAACTAATCTAGGATTTACGTGTGAAGTAGTCAGTGCCTTCCAAAGGTCAAACAAATCTCTTCCCTTTCTTCGCTGGTATAAAGCCCGTAGTTTTGTTCCCAATAATTCTTCAAGAGAATAGGTGGTTAAATTGCATTTGTCATTAAACCATTCTGAATCAACTGAAAAAGGCTTCTTTTCCCAACCTAGAACAGAAAAATGCTCACGGCAATTGATTTCAATTTTAAGTTTCATTCTTTGAATAGGCGGAAACTCAGACTCAAAACGATAATAAATGGTGTTATTATCCTTTCTTGGAGTGACATTTGATTTGCCAAGAAACGAAAGTGCTTTCTGTAAATGTTGAATTGTTTCTTTTATAGGTTCTGATTTGATTTGAACTAAGTCAATGTCCTCTGAATATCTAGGTTGTGGTTGCAGAAACAATTTATGTAGTGCTGTTCCACCTCTAAATGCTAAGCGACTGGCCAGGAATTCATCTTTGAAAATTTCAACCAATGCTCTGCAAATTACAAGGTCTTGTTCCACTTGTTCATTTGTTTGCCATGGAACATTGTTGCTCCATTCGGTTATGTATGCTTGGGGAATCATTCTTCAAGTTCAATTTGTGTGTTGATAATCAATTTCCATTTCCCATTCAGATGTCCCTTTTTTCTCTCTCCTGATGCCTTTAATGGGATCTGATAAAAAGTTTTCCCTGCTTTACTACATAGATTGTAAATCTTTTGTGCAAGTTTTTTTCTGTACACTATTTCTTCGAGGATAAATCCTAACCTCTGCAATGATGTGACATTAGCATAATCAATTAGCTCATCGGTTATGTCTTTTTGCTTTACTTTTTCAATCAATTCATTAATTACAGTTGAAGCTCGGTTAAGACCACCTATTCTCTTTTCATAATAAATTAGGTCTATTGCAGTCAGTAATGGATTTGATACATTGAGGTATCCTGTTTCCGTTTTGTTTTTATCAACAACCGTGTCAGGTGGAAGTTGCCTTGTGCTGATGTAGTTTATTTTAATCCCTTTTTTTTGGGTGGTTCTCAAGACTGGATATTCGGTTATTACGAAATATTCTTGAGGCTGCTGATGAGAGGCTCCATGCAATGCCGCAGCATTTAAAAGTCCCACATAGTATTTTCGTCCAAGAAACTTCATCAGTCCGTCAATAAACATTGCCGGTGGCAAAATTCCTTTTGAAGAATACTGAGGAGGGATGATAAGATAATAGCCCTTGAAAATAGAAACGATTTTTACCTTTTCAGATAATCTGTCCAACATCCTTTTTATGGCTATATCAGTATCAGAATGAAAACTCTGGATTAGTTCGGTAAGGTTGAATGCCAATCTACCTTTAGATTGACATTCCTCTATCCATTCCTCTAATCGGTTATTATTTCTGTCTGAAAGCATATTAGAAATATTTTGCGAAAAGTACCGATTTTCGGTGCTTTTCGCAAAATATTTCTAAATTAATAAGACTTAAATAGGATGCTTTAAACTTAATTTTTGCAGCCTGATTATATGTTTAATTACTTCTGATTACTATTCACCAAATATTAAAAAAGGCCGCACAACTAGCCAATTCCGGAACTTCGGCAATAACCAATCCGCCAAGTCCACCCATTCATGGCTGTAGTGTTGAGCGAATATCGGGTAATTGAAGTAGGAAATAAATTGGATGCCCGATTGCAATTATTCTTTTACGGTCTGAAGAACCTTGTCCAAACCTGCCATTTCTGTTTCCAGGCCTACTTCGGCGTCTCTTTCGGTGTCATGGTTGATAATCCCAATAGGGCCTTGATAATCACTGTTTAGGATGGTTTCGATCATTACATATTCAGAATCACCTTCTCCTACTCCGTAAAATTTCCCGGTATCACCCTTTTTAAGTCCGGCGAGATTGATCGCATAGAGATGGGGTTTGATTTTCGGGAAAAACTCTGAAAACCGTTCTTGATAGGGTGCTGCATGGTGAAAATTGAATACCATACCTACATTGTCTAAATCCAGGTAATCGATGATGGCCATTTGGTTTTCCGGTTCACCAAACCAATTGCCATGGTTGTATAAGGCCACCTTACATCCATTGGCCGCAGCCCTGTCTGCCACATACCGGATCGGTTTGGCCATGGCAGTCACTTTTTCCTCCTGACTTAATGCATTAAAATCCTCGCCTTCTTCCACAAGCAGCCAAATTTCTGTCTCCACCTCGTTTCTTTCTATAAAATCAAAAACGGTCTGCACCCTTGTGTCATTTTCCGGATCATGTCCGCTCATCATCCAAAAGCTTTGCAGCCTGATGCCATTGGCTGTCAAGGCTTCATACTCCTCGTCAAATGTCGGGATATGCTCATCTCTCCAATCATAGGCCAACATAGTAATGCCCAAATCTTTGAGCATTTTGGCTCTTTCCTGAGGGCCGCGCTTCTCCGAATCAAAAGGGACTACACACCAAGCGATCAGATTATCTTTGGAAAACACAGGGTTGTCATCTGCAACAGGAGTTTCGGTCACCTTTTTCTCAGACGGGCTGCATGCAAAAAATGGGATCAAAGAAACCATTAGTAAAATCATGGAAATTCTTTTCAGGGCATTTTGGATGTTGTGGTTCATTGTTTTTGGCTATTTTCTTTTAAGATACAGCAAAAAAGTATTTTCTCATGAAAATGTCAACAAAATACCTTTGGTCATCGGAAATCGATCAATAAAATAGAACTTAAAGATATTCCATTGAATCCACCGACAAAACCATAACCCACGAATCCAACTAATCAAATAAATAACCAACCCTAATGCAAGACCAAAAGAGACCAAAACTTCCTTATTTCAAATCATCTTCTTCCACCACCTTGCCTTCCTCCCCATTTTTTCCCAACTTAAGCAAATCAAAAACCCACAAACAAATGACCTTCCAAAAACACCTTTCTCTTTTTTCCATTCTTTTCCTCTTTTTATCCCAAACCACTTTTTCCCAATCCCTTGACAAACCCAATATCCTTTGGATATCAGTGGAAGATATTAGCCCCATGTTGGAAGCCTATGGCGATAAAAGCATAAAAACCCCAAACATAGACCGATTGGCTAAAGAGGGAATTACCTATACCCATGCCTACTCGACTGTTGGGGTTTGTGCGCCAAGTCGAAGCAGCATCATCACGGGCATGTATCCGGTGAGTATCGGTTCGCACAATATGCGGACGGGACCGCATTATGCTTTCCGGGAACCTGAGAATGAGACCTACAAAGACTATTATGCCCAAAAGGACATCAAGGGCAGAAACGTACCCGAATATGCTACTGTTCCCCCTCCCTTTGTCAAATGCTTTACCGAATACCTCCGGGCAGCAGGCTACTACACCTCCAACAATGCCAAAACAGATTACCAGTTTAATTCTCCCATTACCGCTTGGGATGAAATAGGAAGGGAAGCCACTTATAAAAACAGGCCTGAAGGCCAACCTTTCTTTGCGGTTTTCAACCATGAAATCACCCATGAATCCAGGATTTTTATGAAAAAAGAAGATCCCATGTTGGCGGACAAAAGCATGGTCAGCATTCCAAAATACTTTCCTGAACTGCCCGTAGTCCGACAGGATGTGGGCAGAGCTTATTCCAATATCATGGAATTGGACAAGCAGGTAGGGGATATGTTGAAATCTTTGGAAGAAGAAGGTCTGTTGGACAAGACCATCATATTCTTTTGGTCTGACCATGGAGGACCGCTGTTGAGACAAAAAAGGGCAGTGGGAAATTCCGGGCTGCATGTTCCCCTGATCGTGAGAATGCCCAATGGACAGATGGGCGGCACCAAAGTCGATGACATTGTTTCTCTGATGGATCTTGGCCCTACAGTGATGTCTTTGGCTGGAATAGGACCACCGGATTATATGCACGGAAGGGCTTTTTTAGGACCTCACAAAACCAAAAATCCGCATCAATATTCCTTTGGCTCGGCGGACAGGTTTGATGAAGCCTTGGATATGAGCAGATCGGTCATTGATGGGCGGTATGTCTATATCAGGAATTTTCGACCGGAGCTCCCCTTGATTTACCGTAATGCCTATCGGGAACAGGTGGACATGACCAAAGCCATGATCGAAATGGACCAAAAAGGAGAACTGACAGGAGGTGCTGCCTATATTTTTATGAAAACCAAACCTGTGGAGGAACTCTATGACCTCAGTTCTGACCCGGATGAAATCCATAACCTCGCGGATTCCCCTGAGCATCAAGCAAAGCTGAAAGAACTCAGAAACGCATTGTCAGCTTGGCAATTGGAAATCGGTGACTTAGGATTTGTTCCCGAATATGACCTTGTCAATATGATGTGGCCGGGAATGGTGCAACCCGAAACTGCCCCGGTCAAGTTCGAGACTTTAGGGATTCAGCTTTTGCTGAGCTCAGCAACCGAAGGTGCCAGTATCGCCTATCAGGTAGGAGAGGAGATAGGGGGCAAATATTGGCGGCTATACCATGAGCCTGTTTCTGCTGGCAAAAAAGTGGCTGCAAGGGCAGTAAGGATTGGGTATAAGACATCAACTATTTCACAGTTTCCTAATCCATAAAGTCCTTGATCATATAATAAATTAAGGTCTGAATTCCTTTAAGTAAACATCATTCAAATAGATCTTAATCAATTGGTTCAGATTTTATTTTACATTCTTAATCAAACATCCAATGTTAACTTTAAAGCATTTTCTATTCCTTTTATTTATTCAGCTAAACATAAACCTTTTTGCCCAAGAACAATTCAACTATAACGAATCCAAAGTCCCGGGTTTGGTCTTGCCCGATCCTTTTGTCAGCACCAAGGGTGAAATAATCAATTCGGTAGATGATTGGGAAAGTATCAGAAGACCGGAATTGATGCAGCTTTTCACTGAAAATGTCTATGGTCCTATACCGAGTGATTTTGATGAGATTCATTTTGACGTTTTCGTAGATTCAGATCATCTCTACAAAGAGGTGGCATTGAAAAAAAATGTGGATATCAAGATTACAAGAAATGGGAAAGCTCAGACAATAAAGTTGTTTGTCTTTTTACCTCTTGAAGAAAAAGGACCTCATCCGGTATTTCTATTGATTAGCCATAGAAATGTCCAAGACCTACTTGAAGATAAAGAAGATCAGTTTTTTCCTATAGAGCAAATTGTGGATAGGGGATATGCAGCGGCTGTTTTTGATGTGGAGGATGTTTCACCTGATGAAAAGGAAAGGTTTTCTCATGGAATATTGGATAATCTTTATCCCGAACAATTGGAAATGCCTGAGGGTATGCGAGGTTTGGCAGCATGGGCTTGGGGTGCTATGAGGGCAATGGATTATTTCGAAAACGATATTTCAATAGATCAAAATAGCTCAGCCATAGTCGGACATTCTAGGGGCGGGAAAGCTGCTTTGTGGGCTGGGGCCAATGACAAAAGGTGGGCAGTGGTCATTCCTAATGAATCCGGTTGTGGAGGTGCGGCATTGTCACGAAGGCGGTTCGGTGAAACCGTTAAGCGCATCAATACCAATTTCCCCTATTGGTTCAACGATAATTTCAAGACCTTCAATGAAAAGGAAGATGCATTGCCGATTGACCAACACCTTTTGGCAGCTTGTATTGCCCCAAGGGCTATCTACTTTGCATCAGCCATAGAAGACCAATGGGCCGATCCAAAAGGGGAGTTTTTGTCACTTAAATTGGGTTCCAGGGTCTATTCAGATATTTATGGAATCAAAGTTGACCTTCCGGAAAGTTTTGAAAACCACCAAAGAACTATCCATACAAATTCAGTTGGTTACCACCTCCGTGACGGCAAACACAATCTGACGCTTTATGATTGGGAACGGTTTATGGATTTTGTGGATAAGGAGTTTTTATTGGCACGCTGATAACACTGATTTGACAGATTTTCACTGATTTTTTTACCTGCGCAAATCAGCAAAATCAGCTTCATCAGCGTTCTATTAAAGTCCCAATATCCCGAAAACCAAAAATTCAATCCACCCTCTTATTCGTCTTCAAATACCCCATCAAATCTACAATTTCTTTTTCGGTAAGGTTTTCGAACAAGCCAGGTGGCATCATGGATACCTCTGTCACCTCCTTGGACTGTATGCTGGATTTGTTGATGATGACGGGTTCTTGACCTACTACCCGGAGCGTAATCTGCCTTTGATTTTCTCCGATAACATTTCCGGAATAAGTCCTGCCATCCCGGGTATTGATCACCACCATCCTGTAGTCATCCTGGATTTCGGCACTGGGTTCTATGACATTGAGCAAGATATACTCCACATC
>NZ_JBGSXS010000447.1:0-8679 GCF_041751335.1 Aquiflexum sp. | reverse complement strand
GGAATCTTACAATAATCTTGTCTACAAAGATGTACCTGAACCTGAATTTGAGCCCAATGAAGTGTTGGTCAGGGTGAAGGCATGTGGTATCTGTGGCAGTGATGTACATGGTATGGATGGAAGTTCGGGAAGGAGAAATCCCCCGCTAATCATGGGACATGAAGCATCGGGCGTAATTGTAGAAACCGGAAGTGAGGTGAAATCCTTTACCCTTGGTGACCGGGTAACTTTTGATTCCACCGTCTATGAACTCAATGATTGGTACACGCTGAAAGGCAAATACAATCTAAGTGACAACAGAAAAGTCTTAGGGGTCTCCCCTAAAGAATACCGCAGACATGGCGCATTTGCAGAATATGTAGTGGTACCGGAACATATCCTCTATAAAATCCCGGACGGAGTTTCTTTCGAACAGGCGGCGATGGTAGAACCTGTTGCCGTGGCGGCGCATGCAGTAGACCTCACTCCCATCAGTCTTAGGGACAGTGTACTCGTGGTGGGAACAGGGATGATCGGACTTTTTCTGATACAGGTACTCAGAAAGTCCAATGCGGGAACCATCATTGCGGTTGATCTCGATGACAGAAAACTGGAATTGGCCCGTAAATTCGGTGCTGACCATACATTCAACGCCAAAGATGAATCCTTACAAAAATCCATTTTAAGCCTAACCCATAACAGAGGTGCTGATGTGGCATTCGAGGCAGTTGGTATTGGACCAACAGTAAAAATGGCCATAGAGAATGTCCGCAAAGGCGGGACGGTCACTTTGGTCGGCAACCTTGCCCAACAGGTGGAATTCCCCCTTCAGGCAGTGGTGACAAGAGAAATCAGGTTGCAGGGAAGTTGCTCCATTGCGGGGGAATATGACAAGGTATTGGAGATGATGGAAAAAGGACTGATTGATGTGGATTCCCTTTTAAGTGTCAAAGCACCATTGAGTGAAGGGGCAGCATGGTTCAAAAAGCTGTATGACAAAGAACCCGGTTTAAACAAAGTAGTTCTCCAACCCTAAGCCATCATGTACAAAACAGGAATTATCGGTTGCGGCAAAGTTGCCCACCTACACGCAAAGGCATTACAAAACGCTCCCCAATCTGAGTTTACCGCTGTCTTCAGCAGAACATTGGATAAGGCCAAAAGCTTTGCAGCAACTTATGGTGTCAAAGCCTATGTTAATATCACCGAGATGGTGGAAAAAGAAAAACTCGATCTCGTCATGGTCTGCACCCCACATCCCAATCATTTGGATCCAACTTTGGAAGCTATGGCTGTCGGGGCAAATGTGATCGTGGAAAAACCATTGGCCTCCACTTTGGCAGATTGTGATGACATGATCGCAGCCTCAAAAAAATATGGCAAAAAACTGGGCGTGATCAGCCAAAGAAGATTTTATGAATCTGTACAGCGCGCCAAAAAAGCCATTGAAGATGGGAAAATAGGCAAAGCTGCTTTGGGAACAGTGACTATGTTGGGTTGGCGTGATGAGAATTATTACAAATCCGATCCTTGGCGAGGTTCATGGGAACATGAAGGAGGTGGAGTAATGGTCAATCAGGCCCCACACCAATTGGATGTGTTGCTTTGGCTGATGGGAGAAGTGGACGAGGTATATGGCACTTGGGCCAATCTCAACCATCCCTATATCGAAGTGGAAGACACCGCTTTGGCCATCGTCAAATTCAAAAACGGAGGTTTGGGCAATATCCTGTTGACCAATTCCACCAAGCCCGGTATCCATGGAAAAATCCATGTCCACGGCAGCAACGGGGCCTCTGTGGGAATCCAACCCGAAGCAGGAGCAATGTTTATAGCAGGCATGTCAGGCATTTCCGAACCACCCCAAAATGACCTTTGGACCATTCCGGGAGAAGAGCATTTGTTAGCGGAATTTATCAAAGAAGATACCGCGATATTTCACAAAATCGACCCCACCGTACATTATATCCAATTACAAATCGAGGAATTTTTGGATGCTTTAGCCCAAGGCAGGGAACCCTTGGTCACCGGAGAAGAAGGCCGCAGAACTGTAGAACTCTTCACCGCCATCTATCGCTCCACCCGTGACAATATGCCCGTGAAGTTTCCATTGAAAGCTGAGGAAGGGAGAGGGGATATGGATGGGAGGTTACGGTAGGGGCTTAGGCTATTTTTGAAAAGTAATTGGTTGATGGTCAGGGGAAATTGGTTGCAAAAAGAGAAGTTGAAGGAGGAATTGAAGAGGATTAATGAGAAGAATTTGAGTAGGTGAGAGTTAAATCTATTCATCGGTAAGAAATGATTTTTTTTATTTGGCTAGGTCAGGAAAACGGGATTCAGCTTGGAAGCGGCGGGCATTCGGAGACGTTTCCTTCAAGCCTTCTCCTAACTTATTAAAGATACTGATTTTCATTGTTACTCGGTACCGCCCGCTGTTTCCAAGGTGATGTTGTGCTTCGCTTTTATTCTATCGTGAATGAGATTTTTTTACCTAGTCCCAATTCTAAAATTCGATAAAGTGTTGAAAGTTGAATATCGCTTTTTCCATTCTCAATCCTGGAGATAAAGCTTTTCTTAGTCCCTGTTTTAGTGGCAAGTTGTTCTTGAGTCATATTTGAAAGTCTTCGCTCTTCTTTTATGAGTTCACCAATGGCAAAAGCCTTAGCTTTAGCCTCAAAAGCCATTCTTTTTTCTTCGCCTTCTTGCCCGTACCTTTTTTCAAGGTGTTGTTCAAATGTTGTAATTGAGCTACTTTTTTCCATCTTTCTTTTGTTTGTTCTTTTCTTCAAAATACTCGGCTTTGATTTTCAATGCTTTGTCAATTTCCTTTTGAGGGGTCTTTTGAGACTTCTTTTGGAAGCCATTGAACAGCACTATCAAATTACCTTCATCAAAACAACAAAATATCCTGTAGATATTGCTGCTATACTCTACCAGTATTTCATAGAGTCCATCATATGCAGTAATATGCGAGAAAAACTTTGCTGGAATTCTCTCAAGAACCATAATCATATAAAGTACTTCATCAATCTTGCCTTTCACCTTTTCAGGAAGCTTATCGAAAAAGTCATTAAAATAGTCCTTGTAGAAAATCAGTTTTCTTTTTTTCTCCATGTTGTAAAGTTAACGAATAATGGAACAAAAGAGATGTTTAGATGTGAAAAAATGCGAAAGTGGTTTTTCTAAAGTGTAGCACAACGGTTTGCTTCACGAAACTACTGCGCTATTTATTCCATTTGGAACAAATAGCGCAACTGTTGTGGATATTTCTCATTTATCTGTTCACAATATCCCAAATAATCCTTTACCATATCATCCCCTGTTCGGGGTATTTTTACTGAAATTTGGTTGATTAAAGAAGGATTTGAGGATTTATCTCTTGAAAAGTTGAATTCGAAAACTGCATTCTAATAAAAATATAGTGGTTTTGGCAACAAAAGATCATTTAATTCTTGCTGTAATTCTTTTATTTCACATTCTTCATTTGGTTTAGCAATAAAGTTGTCAGACTATCCATGCGAGAAAAGGCAAACCATGGATCGACTTAGCTCACCACAGGTTTCTTGCCTAAGTCTTTTAAAGACGCACCTATATGATACAAATCACTTTGGTCTATCACCAAAAAGCGATCGTGGTTTTGGGCAAAGGTTTTTACTTTGATTTCAGGATATTGTGCATGGTTCTTTTCCAAGTCGAGTTGTAGGGTTTTGGAGATGCTCTTAGTATAGATAGTGGCAGTCACGTCTTTTTGGCGTTTGCTCAGCAGGCTGAGCACACTTTCCTCTATGTAATTGTCTATCAGGATTATTTCTTTTTTGGCTCTTTTTATCAAATCGGACACAAAAGCATAGGCATCAAACACCTGTCCATCAAAGAAAATCCCTTTATCTGGTTCGGGTCGTCCTGCCTCCAAAGCCTTAAATATCTGGTTAAACTTTTCATCGCTTTGGATTTGCCTGATTTCCAATTGGTCCAAGCGTTGGAATACGGATGCATTCTGAAGAAGGAATTTGCGCATAGTGACAAAGGCTCGCATAATCTCAACATGCACCTTTACGGCTCTTTCACTTTTTAAAATTCCAGATAACCCTGCTACACCTTGTTCTGTAAAAACATATGGTAAATATTTCCTATGTTGCCCCCGCTTTTCCTTTAAGATCGCATTTTGCGATCTTAAAGCTCTGTGATTAGGCACAGCATTTTGCGATAAGACTTCCTCCCATTCTTGCTCACTCAACTGAAACATAAAATCAAGTGGAAACCGATCTTTATTCCTCTTCACCTGTTCATTGAGCCTGCCAGTGGATACTTCATAAAGTTCTGCAAGATCACTGTCAAGCATTACCTGCTTGTTCCTGATCGTAAATATCTTATTTTCAATATGTTCTTGATTAATCAATTCCATAGTACAGGTTTAATTCTAGCCCATATATCCAAGTCAAAAGTTGTGACAATTCAGCAAGGACTTGATTCTACTAAGCCAAACGATTATTTTCTTTGAATTTCAAGCAAGCGAGCTTGGTAATAAAAATTCTAATTTAATAGTTGTGCATGAGAACATAATCTCTTACCTAATTGTCCTCCACAATATCCCAAATTATACTTTCCCATACCATCCCCTGTTCAGGGTATTTTTATTTGAATCCGGTTGATTTAAGAAGGATTTGAGACTTTATCCCTTAGTGGATTAAATTCAAAAACATGGCTTTAAAAGAATGTGTGGATTTTGTTTCAATAACCAGAGATGTTTTAAACTTCTATATAAGCTAACATTGGAATCCTATGAGATGATTGTATGATTTTCAGAGATTGCCTAGGAATGAATGTCCAGCAATGTTAGCAATCTTTATTTCTAATTATACCCAAGTAATTAAAGGAATAAAACCATGAAATATCAGATATATTGATGCAATAAAATGTAAGCAAGAAAGTATCATATTAGGGTAAAGAACTGTCCTTTGGATTTTAGATCTTCTGGATTTAAAAATAGCTATAGCAGAGGCTATTGCTCCTACTACAAAAAGGATAGAACAGCTCAATAGGGCAATTGTCAGGAATGTAGGTTTGGAAAATAGTAAATCTGCATTGTCGAATCCATAAAATCTGAGGAAGAAAGTTATGATAATGAATACGCTAGTGATCGTAGGCAATAAGCTGATACGAATAATCCTGTTATATTTTTCACGATTGAAAGCATATAAAACCGTGAATATGAAAAAGCTAAATAGACCTGCAATGGTCATGGCAATCCATAGTCCAAATAGGGTTAGTTGACCAAAGACCCTTAAACTTGAAATGGGCTTTAATACTGAATTTTCTGAGTAAAGTATTTTACCCTCAATAGGATCAGTAGCTTCTACAAGACCTATTTTGTTTGTAGAACCCAGGGAAAATTGTTTTGCGGAAACTGCATGATATGTTGAAGAGGAGCCAGGAAGTAACCATGATCTGTATACGGTATTCTTATGGAATTTTATTTTTTCGATTCCGGCAAATAACACATCCTGATAAAACAAATTTTGGTTCCTTGGATTTATGGCGAGATAAAATCCTGTTTCAATATCAATTTGACCTATATATTCACTTCTATTCGGTTCAGGGACAGGAAGTTTTTCTGTTTCAAATTCACGTAATAATTTTTCTATCCTCTGCATCGCTTGGACGTTATTCGCATTTAATAAAATGACATGGCCCACCCCATGTTCTGGGAGATATGCTAGCTGAGAAAGCCCTCCATCCATAGCACCGTCATGACCATGATAGGTAAATCCGTTGTAATTGGTCGTATAGTTCCCCAAACCATACCCTAACTCTAAACCTTCCTGAGCTCCTGGCGTACTTTGGGACACTTCCATCCTTTCGATCGTTTCCTTGTCAAAAAGATTTAAACCATCTAAAGCCCCTCGATTGAGCAATATTTTGAGTACTTGGGCCATATCTTTTGGCGAAGAATTCAGTGCTGAAGAAGGGCGATACAATTCATGTTTATAATCTACTTTCTCCATATCCCAGTTATATGTTTTTGCGCCCCATTGCTGGTATATCGAGTCATTAAAAAATGTTGTATGATCCATTTTTAATTGTTTTAAAATGGCGGCATCCACATATTTCTCAAAAGGAAGCCCACTTACTTTTTCAATGATATAGGCAGCTACTGCATACCCAGAGTTGCAATATGCCATCCTAGATCCTGGAACCCATCTTGATTTTCTTGAATGTGGATGAAATTCTAAGGCATTTTTTAAAGCAATAGGTAGGGTTTGATTATGTACCCGCTCTACTAAATGCATCTCGTCCCAACCAGTTGTATGCTCAAGCAAATGAATTATTCGAACTGGACTGGTTTCTTCCCATGGATTCTTAAACTCAACATCTGGTACTATGTCTTTAATTTTATCCTCAAGTGATAATAATCCTTCTTCATGTAGTTTGAGTATAGCTAGTGCAACAAACATTTTGGAAAGGGAAGCTGTTCTGAAGATTGTATTTACCGAAACTGGTTCAATTCCCCTGTCCTCAATGTTTCCTATTCCAACAATCCAATCTAGTTGATCTTTGCGAACCAATGCTATACCTACGCTAAGTCCATTGTAATCATTTAATAAAAGTTCAACCTCATGTTTTAATTGGGATAAACTTTTATTTTCAACCGAATCCACTTGAATTGGTATACTAAAACAGTGTCCTGAGATCGCTATAAAAACAGCTGTTAAGAAAAATTTATAACATTTATAGAACAGAGGATTTAAGGATAAGGTAAACATCGGGATCGAAGTGAAAAGGACAAGTCCTGTTTGTTTTTGAATGCAAATTTTGTTTTAATTGTGTTAATGGTTTCTACTTATCATTTCGAGTCCTTAACATTTTGTAAATGTTCAGAATAGGTAATGACATCAGGTTTACCCTCCTCCCCAGTCCCCAACATTTTTTAAAATGCTCAGAAAAGGAATGATATTTGGTTTCTCGTCATCCTGAATCCGAGGTACGAGGTGAAGGATCTCCAAGCCTTAGGGTAGAGACTCCCCGAAAGCATCGGGGCAGGCTTTCCTACGTCAGAGTGACGGCTCCGATTTACGTCTTTGGTAGTGAATATAGACAAACCTCTAAAGTTAAAAATAACGGCTTCCCCATCCCCAAAAGCCATCTCACGTCATATGTCTCACATCTCAAATCTTACTTTCAAACCCTCCCTTTCTTCTTCAACTCAATGTCCGTCAATTCCGCAATCCTCACAGGTCGGCCGCTTTCGACACTGGTTCTGGCAGCTATGCCTACCAATATGGACATGGCGCCATCTCTTGTTCCTGCGGATTGGCGGTAGGGGTCGGCCATGTTGGGGTCTTTGAAGAGTTTGTCTTTTAGGCGGGTATCTCCACCGCCGTGACCTCCACCACCATGCGGTATGGTGATGATTTCAGTTTCTCCAAAATTCTTTGTCAATCTCAATTCATCGTGGGCCATTTCCTGCCATGGTTGGCTTTCCTTGATCCACGCCTCCAAACGGCCTTTGGTTCCATTGAAGGCAATCCTATATCCTTCATAAGGAGAGTAAGTGGTCAGGGAGTAACTTACTTGCACGCCATTCATGTATCGGATCTGAACCGCCATTTTATCATAGATATCAATATCTTCCCTAAAGACACAGCCATCCCTTAGATAGCCATCGTGATGTTCATTGTTGACATAAAGATCTACCAATTGCTGGCTTTTGGTGATATCCCAGTAAAAATCACACTTGTCTTTATGCGGGCAGGGTCTGCAATGGGTGTGGCGGAATTTGCCGTTTTTCCCATAAAACTCAAGGGCACCATAAGCAAAAACTTCCTCAGGATCAGAATCAAGCCACCAATTGAGCAGGTCAAAATGATGGGTGGATTTATGGACCAAGAGGGTCCCTCCTTTTTCTTTGTATCCATGCCACCTGCGGAAATAATCCGCCCCATGGGAAGTATTGAGGTACCAATGGAAATCCACAGAGGTGACTTCACCGATTTCGCCCGAATGGAGGATTTCATACATTCGCTGACGATGGGGTGAATAGCGGTAGTTAAAGGTAACAATGACTTTTTTACCGGATTTACGCTCAGCATCCAAGATGGCCTGACACTTGAACTGATCCGTGGTCATTGGTTTTTCAGTAATCACATGACTCCCGAAATCAAGTGCCTTAATGATGAATTCATGATGAGTATTGTCAACCGTAGTCACGATGACAACATCCGGTTTACTTTCCGCCAACATCTTGTCAAAATCAGTATATAGCGGGCATTCTACTCCAATATATTTTTTCCCATGCTCCAATCGACCTGGATTGATATCACAAAGCCCAACAAATTCAATCTGCTCTTCATAGACTCTTTTCACATCCCTTCCAAACATATTTGTCCCTCTGACCCCAAGACCTACAATGGCAATTTTCATCTTTTCATTCGGATTGTCATGAAGTGTCAAAGCTTCAGAAATACTGGTTAAAAAAACTGTACTCGCGGCAAATGTGGCGGATTTGGACAAAAATTTTCTTCGGGAAGGATCGGTCTTTTTGGTTTTCATGGGTTGAGGTTAAAGGTTGATTTTAAAAATATCAAATTAAGTTTAAAAGTCCATCCTTTACTGTAGTGTAAAAAACAATAACCATGACTTTTATCAGGTTTGGGCAAAGTGATGGTCATAAAAACACTGGGTATAAAATGTCAAATTTGT
>NZ_JBGSXS010000446.1:0-3454 GCF_041751335.1 Aquiflexum sp. | reverse complement strand
GATCAGCCCTGGCAAGGCAATAAGCTTCCGGTTTTGACCGGTATTCAAAAAACAAGGGGCCGATTTTCTGAAAATCGGCCTCTATGGCTTAATTTTGGCTGTTTTGAAAATTAACGGTTAATTTTGAGACAGCCTCTTTTTTATTTCATTAGAATAAATTTTCACTTCAGAGATTGATTCCATCGAACTTGTCATCTATCAAGGTTTGTCCTTTTTAATCAATTTTGCTTCACTTTCAATTTGTTTAATAAAGTCTTTTTCCACTTGGGAAAGCTCATTTTTGGTTTTCTCCTGGAATTTATCATACTCAGCATGGGCTTTATCTAAAGCCATTTGATGACTGATTTTGCCGGAATGCTTCAATATTTCATTGCCTGTCATGGTCACGAAATCATCCAGTCTTGAAATCCAATCTTTCATATACATAGGTTTCCGGTTGAGTGCCTGCAATTCAGCAATTTCCAGATATGCGGTAACCATCCTGTTGAGAATATTCAACTCTTTTTCGTCCAGGTAGTTTTTGGCTATTTCTGTTTCCTTCTTAGTAGGCTTTACTCCCTTAAAATTAGTCATTCCAAGATTTGGTTTTGCGGCATCAATCCGCTTATAAATCACTTCAGCCGCAGTTTGCCCATGGGCAGCCCAATGCATTTTGTTTTGTACCGTCTTGAAGAATGTGTGGGAAAGATCAGTATTTGGATCATAATCAATACTGGTTGCATAGATGTCAAGAACCTTTCTCCAAAAAACTTTTTCGGAAGAACGGATGTCCCTGATCCTGGCAAGCAACTCATCAAAATAATTTCCGCCTCCGGCTTCTTTGAGCAACTCATCGTTCATCGTGAAGCCTTTTACTATGTACTCACGAAGACGTTGTGTGGCCCAAATTCTGAATTGGGTACCTCGATGGGATTTTACACGGTAACCAACTGAGATGATAACATCTAGATTATAATATTTTACAGGCTTGTCAGAACCACCAATGTGCAAAATTTGCACATTGCTTTTTTCTTCAAGCTCACCTTCTTTAAAAACATTTCCAATGTGCTTTGTGATGACACTTCTTTCGCGTTGAAAAAGGTCGCTCATTTGCTCTTGGGTTAACCAGACTGTCTCGTTTTCTAGCCGGGTTTGAATTTTGGTCTTCCCGTCCTCGGATTGATATATGATGATTTCCGAACTCATTAAGCACCCGTTTTATATAATTCCTGTTCCAATTCTTTAACTGCTTCCAATTATTTGGCTTTGCTGCCAAATTGTTTGATGATTTCCAACGGGGAACCGTAATCTGTCAGGGGTTTCACTTTTAGGATATCCATGCTTTCAATGTTGGTCACCCCTTCGTCAGCATACTTTTCAAGCAGGGTTTCCAAGACCTTTCTAGCCTGTTCGCCATATTTGGTAAAGTAGTCACGTTTCTTCACATTATTGGCTCTTTCTTTTCGGGTAAGTGGTGGTTGTCCAAAAGCTACATGGCAGATTAGGTCAAATAAATCCACTTCATGATTTACCGCATCTCTCAAGGCTTCTACCAAAACCCCTTGGTCTTCCAATTCTTTGATGATGACTTCTTTTTTGTCCGTGCTGTTCCAGCGATTTAGGAAATCATCCAAAGAAGCATACTGTCCTTTGATCAACTCTTTGGTATGGTCTTTTAAACTGGTAGTTATCGGTTTGCCATTGTTGTCAAAATACATTTCACGGCTGATCAAAACTGAAACATCTACGCCGTTGACATAAACCTTTTGTCTTGATTCACTGAGTATACTAACTGTAGCATGCGGTTTGGGATATCGAATAGTAGTCTTGACCACTATTTCTTCACCAGTCACTTCATCAATGACAGGGGTATCAAAATTTTCTTCTTCTTCAATAATTTGGCTCAGGTCGGTATCTTCTGAAACCGGTTTAACATGGATCGGGTCACCATCAAAATCTTTATCCGCAAACAAGTCTGTCACATTCCTAAAGTCGAGAATCGTGAAATACATTTTTCCAAATTCCTCATTGATCCGTGTTCCTCTTCCCACAATCTGCTTGAACTTGGTCATGGATTTGATTTCAGCATCCAAGACGATGACTTTACAGGTTTGGGCATCTACCCCTGTGGTCATCAATTCAGAAGTAGTGGCAATCACAGGATAGGTTTCCTCAGGATTAATGAAGTTGTCCAACTCACGTTTTCCTTCATCATTATCACCCGTAATCTGCATGATGTATTTGTAGTTCTGGGCCACTAAGTCAGCGTTCAGGTTGGATAATGCAGCCCGCATGCGTTCCGCATGGTCAATGTCAGTGCAGAAAACTATTGTTTTGGCAAATCGGTCATAGCCTTTTAAAAACTCCGTGAGTTTTCCGGCAACAGCTTGGGTCCGTTCTTCAATTACCAGATTTCGATCAAAGTCTTTCCGATTGTAAACCCTGTCCTCAACTTCATTTCCTTGTCTGTCTTTTTTACCCTGTTCAGGTCTCCATCCTTCGGCATCTACACTCAAGTTAACCCGAACAACACGGTATGGTGCTAAAAATCCATCATCGATACCTTGTTTTAAGGAATAAGTATAAAGTGGATCGCCAAAATATTCACTGTTTGAAACTTCATTGGTTTCCTTTGGAGTGGCGGTCAGGCCAATATGAGTTGCTTTTTTGAAATAGGTGAGGATTTCCCGCCATGCACTGTCTTCTATTGCACTTCCTCTGTGGCACTCGTCTATGACAATCAAATCAAAAAATTCAGGGGAAAATTGTTTGTAGGCATTTGCCTGTTCGTCAGATCCAGCCAATCCCTGATAGAGTGCCAAATACACTTCATAGCTTTTGTCTATCATGCGGTGTTTTACTACTGTCATTTTATCCTTGAAGTGTTTGAAGTCGCCTCTCCGTGTTTGGTCTATCAACGAGTTTCGGTCTGCCAAAAACAGGATTCTTTTTTTCTTTCCGCTTTTCCAAAGTCGGTGAATGATTTGAAAGGCTGTATAGGTCTTTCCTGTTCCGGTTGCCATGACCAGAAGAATTCTATCTTGTCCTTTGGCAATCGCTTCAACGGTTCGGTTAGTGGCAATTTGTTGGTAGTATCTTGGGCTTCTTCCGCTTCCGTCGAAATAGTAATCTTGTGCTACTATCTTTTCAGCCTCAGGGGATTCGATGCCCTTGTATTTTTTGTATTTCTTCCAAAGTTGTTCGGGAGTTGGGAAATTTTCAATATCCAAATCTGTTTCAACATTTTCGCCAGTAGCTGTTCGGTCGTGGAAAACAAATCCATCTCCATTGCTACTGAATACACAAGGGATGTCCAGTATTTTAGCATAGTCTAAAGCCTGTTGGATTCCAGCTCGAACTGAATGTTTATTGTCTTTTGCTTCAACAATCGCAATTGGAATATTCGGTTTGTAGTACAGAATGTAGTCGGCTCTTTTTCTTACACCTCTTGCTGTTAATTTTCCACGAACATATA
>NZ_JBGSXS010000445.1:0-1768 GCF_041751335.1 Aquiflexum sp. | reverse complement strand
AATTATTATTGATGCTGCTGAAAAATTGAAAGAAATCTATCCGGAGTCGGTTTTTCCACCCATTTATTTCCTGATGGGGAGTTTAAACAATGTGGGTACACCCGACGGCTTTGCGGGAATGTTGATCGGAACAGAACATCTCTGTAAGAGCCCTGAAGCCGATTTGACTTCCCTTTCGAAATTTGATAAAATGGTGATTTTTGATGTCGGGCAGACGGTTCCTATCATTGTCCATGAATATGTACATCTGCAACAAAAAAACACCACAGAAAGGACCCTATTGGATTATGCAATTATGGAAGGTGCGGCAGATTTTGTTACTTACTTGTTATTGGGAGACTATTCGGATCCTGACTTATATGAATTCGGCTTTGCCCATGAAGATCAACTCTGGGAAATTTTCAAAAGTCAAATGCATACGGAGGATACTGACGATTGGCTTTTCAATGCTTATGATCCTGAGACAGGTTTTCCCGCTAACTTGGGATATTTTATAGGTTTCAGGATTTGTGAAAGTTATTACCAACAATCCACTGATAAAAGAAAGGCCATCAAAGAAATACTCGAAATTCAGGATTTTAAAAAATTTTTCATTCGAAGTGCTTATAAATGGGAAAAATTAAAGTGAGTATTATTGGCGGGGGAATAGCCGGTTTGACCACTGCTCTAGCCTTGCAGCAAAAAGGAATACAAGCCAATGTATATGAAGCCGCCCCAGAAGTCAGGCCCGTGGGGGCAGGTTTGGCATTGTCTTCCAATGCGATGCGTGTATATAAGTTAATGGGTTTTATGGATGAAGTCATCAGTCAAGGCAGATTGATGTCCTCTTTTGCCTTGTTGGATCAGAAAGGGAAAATCATCACAAAGGCCGATAGCGAGGCCATCAGTAAAAAGTATGGGCTGGATAATTTTTTGATCCACCGCTATGCTTTGCATGGATTGTTGCTTTCCAAACTTGATCCCGATACTGTTTTTACAAACAAAAAGGCAAAATCTTTCAGTAATCAGGAAGATCAGGTATTTGTTGACTTTGAGGATGGTTCATCCATATCCACAGATTATTTAATAGTGGGAGATGGTATTCATTCTGCCATCAGAAAGCAATTATTGCCCCATTCCACTCCCCGGTATTCGGGATATACCTGCTGGAGGGCAGTCATGGACAATAGTAGGTTGAAGATCAACCTTGCTTCAGAGACCTGGGGTACAAATGGCAGGTTTGGGATAGCCCCTTTGACCAATGATCAATTGTATTGGTTTGCCTGTATCAATGCACCCCGCAATGATCCCAAAATGGGCGCAATGAAAGTATTGGACCTACTTGCCAATTTCAAGGATTATCATGATCCGATTCCGCAGATTTTGGAGCATACAGAAGAATATCAGTTGATATGGAATGACATCATCGATCTAAGTCCAATAGGTCAATTTGCATTTGATCGGATTGTATTGGTTGGAGATGCTGCCCATGCCACAACTCCAAATCTGGGTCAAGGTGCGTGTCAGGCCATAGAGGATGCTTATGTACTTGCTGATGAAATGTCCAAAAAGGAAGAATATTCTCAGGCATTCCGGGCTTTTGAAAAGAGAAGGATAGACAGGACGGATTTCATTGTCAATACCTCCTGGAAAATGGGAAGTTTGGCCCAGTTAGAAAATCCCTTGCTTTGCGGCATCAGGAATTTTGCATTAAGAAATACCCCGAAAAGCTTTCATGATAAGCAGTTGGAAAAAATATTTAAAACAGATTTCTGATTCACATTAATAG
>NZ_JBGSXS010000444.1:0-2800 GCF_041751335.1 Aquiflexum sp. | reverse complement strand
GAAACAAAGGTAAAAAATATATACATAACTAATGACAAAAGTTGAATTAGGATTTTACATAACTTGGAATGTAAAAATTTGATTTCATTATTTATAATTTTTAATTTATTTTTTTATCAAAAAAATTATTTAGAAATATATTTTTTACAAAAAAAGTAAAAGACAATTTTATTTTTTAAATTCACTGTCCGTTTATCAAAACTTTGTTGCGTTTTATCAAATATGTTTATAGTGATTATAACTTTCATTTATGAGTTTTAAAAAATCTGTCTCCATCATCATCCCCAATTTTAATGGCCAAAAATTATTAGAGCAGTATCTGCCTTTTACCATCGAGGCAATTAAACATGAGGGAGTACCATATGAAATAATTGTAGTGGATGACGCGTCAACTGATGGATCAGTTGAATTTTTAAAGCAAAATTTCCCGCAAGTAATTGTTCTTCAAAATAAAGTCAATAAAGGTTTTTCCTACACATGTAATAAGGGTCTTGAAGCCGCCCAATATGACCTTTCTTTGTTTTTAAACTCAGATGTCAAATTAACTCCATCTTATTTCAGCAACCAATGGCATTACTTTCAACATGAAGATACATTTGGTGTAATGGGAAGAATGCTGACCCCTGATGGAAATAGAATAGAGGGAGCAGCCAAATTACCTGAAATCAAAGGTTTTAAACTCAAAGTCAATAAACAATTCTATTCAACTGACTCAAATCAAAAAACAACGACGACTGTTTTTTTGTCTGGCGCAAATTCATTGGTAGTGACAGTAAAAATGAGGGAATTGGGAGGCTTTGATGAAATCTTTACTCCCTTTTATTCCGAAGACCTCGACCTTGGATTGAGGGCTTGGAGGGTGGGCTGGAAATCCTATTATGAACATAAGTCTATTTGCTATCATCTGGGGTGCCACACTATCAAAAGTGCTTGTAAAAAAAGGAAAATGAAATCTATTTATTTCCGAAATAGGATGTTGTTACACGCCATTCATACCGAAAGTAAACATCTTCCTTTTTGGAAAATGCAGATGTTCTTTTTTGAAGTTATTCCGAAATTTTTAATCGGGAATTTCTGGATTCTTCAAAGTTTTTTGGAGTACAGAAAATACAGTCTTGAAATTAAAAACTCCAGAAAATCGCTTGAAAATCTAATGAACGAACATCACAGTCATACCTCAATGTTTGATTTAGAAAAAGATTTTGAAAAATCTTTGATGCTTCAAAAACCTGTTTTTATTTAGATTTTCTTTCACAATCGAAATGAAGTTTAGAGTTTTTTGTGTATTTGCGTAATTATTTTGGGTACACAATACATTTAATGCGCATTCACATGGATTATTCCTCAGATTGGAATTATTTTTGGTCTTTAGCCATCCTCAATGACAGCATCTATGTTTCCATTAGTCAGTGTTATAGTACCTTGTTACAATCAAGCTCCTTTTTTGGAAGAAGCTGTTGATTCGGTTTTGAACAACAAGTATCCCAATTTCGAGATAATTATCGTTGATGATGGCAGTCATGATCATTCAGCAAAAGTTGCACTCAAAATACATGAGAAATACCCTGATATTATCCACGTCATCATGCAAGAAAATGCAGGTCCAGCAAATGCGAGAAATGTCGGCATCAAAGCAGCAAGTGGGAAATATATTCTACCACTTGATGGTGATGATAAAATCAGTGAGGATTACATCAAATTAGCAGTTGATATACTCGAAAAGAATCAAGATGTCAAAGTGGTTTACTGTGAGGCCGAAAAATTCGGGAACAAATCAGGGAATTGGAAACTCAAACCTTTTTCCAAAAAAGGCCTGGCATTGGACAACATGATCTTTGTTTCCGCTTTATACAGAAAAAGCAATTGGGAAAAATGTGGCGGCTATGATGCCAGAATGACCTGGGGATGGGAGGATTGGGAATTTTGGATCAATATGCTGAAATCAGGCGGAGAAGTGGTCAAGCTTCCTATTACAGGCTTTTATTATAGAATCAGAGAAGGATCCAGAAGAAAATCCACAGATAAAGAGGCAAAACAAAAAACCATTGACCTCATCAATGAAAAACACATAGATTTCTTAAAAGAACAAATCGGCGGTCCACTTCGAAACCCCCGTTCCTGGTCAGAGGTGATTAATAAGGTGAGCGGGTGGTTTTAAAAGGGATAAAGGAGAAAGGATGAAGGTGAAAAGGATTTTAGAATTTAGATTTTAGAATTTAGATTAGGGCAGAGGTAAGGATGAGGGATGAAGGTAGATTATAGATTTTAGGACTGAAAGTGATCGTGTTACGATTTGAATTCACCTTCCTCTCGATTCTAGGCTCTCGCTTCTTGATTCTTGGCTCTTACCTCCCCGATACTCGGGACAGGCTTTGTTTCTTGGTTCTTATTTCTTATTTCTCGCTTCTCGTTTCTCGGCTCTCGCTTCTCATATCTCACGTCTCATATCTCACGTCTAAAAAAAAAACATGCAAATTGGAATTGACAGTTTTGCCGCAGCTTCCATCGGGGATGGAAAAAATAAAAACGAAAACAGCGCATTAGCACTTTCGGAACTTTTGGAGAGAATTGAATTTGCTGATGCCATGGGATTGGATGTCTTTGGGATTGGGGAACATCACCGAAAAGAATTTTTAGATTCGGCACCTTCCATTATTTTGGCTGCAGCTGCAGCAAAAACCAAAAGAATTATCCTGACGAGTGCAGTCACCGTACTTAGCGCTGCAGATCCTGTAAGGATCTTTCAGAACTATGCCACCCTAGACCTGATCTCCAAAGGCCGTGCAGAAATGGTTGTGGG
>NZ_JBGSXS010000443.1:0-6424 GCF_041751335.1 Aquiflexum sp. | reverse complement strand
GATTCATAACCGAAGGTATAATCCACCGGATTTGAAAAAATATCTTTGTCTTCAAACAATCCATCTAACTGGATAATGGCTTGGTGGAAAGAACTTGCGGATTCTATATAGTCCCCTGATTCGAACATAATTCTACCCAACAGGTTATAAGTAGATCCCAAGCGGAAGTCTTTTCTTTCGGTACCAAAAATATCCTGGCTTTGAAGAAATTTTTTGATTAGGTCAATGGCTTGAGAGTTTTCGTTTTTTTGAAAATATATTTCGGCCTTTTGGTTAATGAAGATGTAATTATTTTGAAAGTCAGGTGAAACCTTGTTCAGATAATTTGATGCTGAATCCGGGGACCCTTTTTCCAGAAATATTCCTGCAATCTGTGAATTAGTTCTGTCTTGATTTATTCCGTATTTCAACATCTCTTTATATATCAATAATGCAGAATCGGATTTATTAAGATTCACTAATGATGATCCGATATTGTTCAAAAAACTGTAAAGCGCATATTGATAATATGGGTCCAGGTTGTCAAATACTTCCTCTCCGATTGTCAAATTTTTTGCTTTGGTGAAATAATTGATCGCCTGGGTATAATTTCCTGACGCATAATATATTACACCCAAGGAATTATACAGTCTTGAAGACTCATTTTTTGATGCTTTGTTGGCCAACAAGCTTTCAGCTTTTTCCAGGTAATAAATGCTACTGTCTGCTTTGTTTAATAAGTAGTATGCTTCACCGAGAAAAAGGTTTGAACCGAAAAAAACAGAATCTTCTGAAATTTCCCCATTATCAAAATCCAATGCACTTTTATAATATCGGACAGATTCTTCTATCTCCCCGTTGATCAGGAAAAGTGATCCCAGCTTTTCGTAAATGTCAACCAGAATCCTGATTTCCAATTCGGACGATAAAGGATTATCGATGATATCCCTGAATAACACAGTTGCCAAGCTATCTGTAAATTCACTTGGCTCATCTGATTCGTACAGGTCAATTGCACGTGCATATTTGGTCTTGAGCTCATCTTGCATCACCTTTGGATTTTCCTGAAAAAAGATTGCAAGAAATAAAATCAGCCATTTTAAATACATTGAATGATCGGATTAAATTCAATGCAATGATAACCAAATTAATTATCTTGTGGCAACAACAAGCAGGTAAGGTGGTCTGGGTTTGGTTTTTGGATTATCGGCTTTAATCCGGCCACTTTTGAAAAACGGATCTGTGAATGGGAGATTTAAAATCTGTTTATTCTTTTCCTCCATTTCATCCAATAAGCTTTGGGGAATATCAGCAATTGTTTCAAAAAAATAAATACGGATATCTATGCTGTTTAAAACACCCAAACTGCTGTCGGATATTCGGTAATACATTTTAAAGTTTTCAAAGGCTCCATTTGTTGGGGTAGCACCCAAAGCCCCATTTTCAATGGTCGATTGAAGGTCTATATCACCCGTATTACCATCGATTGAAACCCCAAAATCTTCCAGTTTGGTCCCTCCTGGGCCAGATGTATCAAAATCACAATCATCATCATCGTCGTCATCGTCATCATCATCATCCTCACAAGGAATTCGGGCCAAAGGATCACCGTTATAAATTGCGGGTGCAAATCTTTCATTTTCCTCCAGCACATATATCGCATCCAAATAATTGATACCTGAAACTGCGATAAATACAGAACATTCAGGCGCACCATTTGTAGGCTTGAAAGTTACCTGATATTTCAAACCGGTTTCACTGTTGTTGATATCAATCTCTCCTGTAGTACTATTCAAAGCCAATCCTTCCGGAAAGACTTCAAAAGTACCTGATAATGTTTTTGTCGGTAAAATGAGATTTTCAATTTCGTTATTGGTATGTACTAAAGTGTCTGCATACACAAAATCAGCGCAATCAAAAGTTGTTCCCGAAGAACCTAAGGCCTCTCCAGAGTCATTTCCATCAGGTGATTGTTCATTTACACAGCTTGTTAAAAAAATTATAGTATAACCCAAAAAAAGCAGGTATACAAAATGAATATATTTAAACTTGAACATAATTGTAATTCCTTAATTTTTTAAAATCTAATTTAGATTATGGCATTTTTAAAGCAATTTTATTTCCTAATTCAATTTAACCTATACAAATTTTCATAAGCCTAAACATTTAAAATTATCAACATTTTTGCACAATCCAATCTTTGGATAGGAACCTCTCAAATCTTCAAGAATTTAATTTGAATGTCATGCTGAGCATCTAACACGTTATTTTTTATATGAATTTCCGCAATGATGCCAGCCATCTTATTCCCTTTACTTAATGGGACGTATGAACGATTTTAGCTTAAATCGAACTTCAGCTATTTTCTTATTTCAATAAGTTGAATTGCCTTTAAGAAAGCGGATATTTTTTTAACCCTGCACAAATCTATAACAGAATATTGGATGATTTATTATCAAAATCAACTTTGCATACTTTGGTCGAAACAAAATGGAATAATGTAACCACATTATTTTAAAATATTCAAAATTACACCCAATAAGACCAATGACATGCCTAAAAACACCACCAAACTGTATGTTTCCCCAAAAATAAAGAAACCAAACCCCAGGGCATAAATTATTCCGATATAACTCAAACTCGCCACTTTTGACAACTGCGCATTTTGGTAAGACAAGGTCATAAAGTATTGGGCAAATTGTGTCAATAACCCAACTGCCAATAAAATTAGCCAGTCCCAGCCTGTTGGCATCACCCAAAAAAAGTAACTTGCTACTGCTGCAATTGGGATGGTTATCAGTGGAAAATAAAGCATAATGACCAAAGGATGCTCTGAGTTTTTGAGCTTTCGAATCACATTGTATGCAACCCCCATGGCCAAGGAGGCCACTAAGGCAATGGAAAGATCAAATGCAGATATCCTAGGGTCAAAGCCCTCAATAATTATCACTCCCAAAAATGAAATCCCAAAATAAAGAAATTGTCTTCCCTGAACCCGCTCTTTTACCACGAAAATTCCCAAGATAGTAGTGAACACAGGAGCAAGATAATTCAATGTAACTGCACTCGCCAAAGGGATATTCTGCAAAGTGTAAAAAAATGCCATCAGTCCAATTGAACCGGCAATTCCTCTTATGATCAAGAGTTTTTTATTGTTACCAAAGACAGGAAGTTTTTCTCTTGTCAATAAAATATAAGTTAAAATCAGACTGAAGACTGAGCGGAACAATATGATCTCGATAGCCGGAATATGCGGTATCAATTTTACCGAAACATTCATCAGGGAAAATAAAAACCCTGCCAAAAGCATGTGCTGAACACTTTTATTATTCAAAACTCCGAGTTGATTAAGTTTCAAAACTAATTGAAAAATGATAAGTTCAAGAATAACATCTCAAAATTAAATTTTGCTAACATGAATGTTTTTAAAAACAATTAGGTTCCCAAAAAGTATAGTTCTGTATAACTAACCATTTTCTTTACAAGCATTAAATCTAATCCCGATAACTATCGGGTCTTAAATCTAAATTCTAAATTCTTAAATCTAAAATCTCCCATGTCCCTCAAAATAGGAAAAAAAGCACCTGATTTCACATTACCATCTACAAGTGGCAATAATTTTACTTTATCCAAAAACTGTAAAGGAAAAGCCTGTATTGTTTATTTTTATCCAAAAGATTTCACGAAAGTTTGTACCGCTGAGGCCTGTGATTTCAGGGATCAGTTTGGTTCATTCCGGAATCTGGATGTACCTGTTATAGGTATCAGCAGAGATGATATCCCCACACACATCAAATTCCAAAAAGAATATAATTTACCATTCGAATTACTAAGTGATGAAAAGGGAAATGTCTGCAACGCATATGATGCTCTTATTCCATTGATCCGGGTACCCAAAAGAATTACCTATTTTCTGGACAGAGAACATGTTATTCGAGCAGCTTTCTCAGATATGTTTGAGTCCAAAGCCCACGTGGATGAGATGATCAAGGTTCTTCAATCTGAAAAAACCAAAAAATCAACCAATTCCTGATCCCCTTTCTATCCTGAATATTTTTCCATCCTGCATCACCAGCATCCTGTCAGCCATTTTGGCCAACTCCTGATTGTGAGTGACAATGACGAAAGATTGGCCAAACTCTTTTCTCAGGTCAAAAAACAATTTATGTAGCGCCTCTGCGCTTTTGGAATCAAGGTTACCACTGGGTTCATCGGCAAAAATAATCTTTGGATCATTGATCAATGCCCTTGCAACAGCCACTCTTTGCTGCTCTCCGCCTGACAGTTCCGACGGTTTATGTTCCAATCTGGAAGCAAAACCCAATAATTCTGCCAGTTGTCCAGCTCTTTTTTTCAAGTCAGCAGGTTTCCGATTGGCAATTAAACCTGGTATGATAATATTTTCTTCAGCTGTGAATTCAGGCAGCAGATTGTGGAATTGAAAAATGAACCCAATCTCCTTGTTCCTGAAATCAGCCATTTTATCACCTTTTAGCTTGGTGACCTGCGTATCTGCTATCCAGACTTCTCCCCTTTCTGCTTGGTCCAAGGTGCCTAAAATATGTAAAAGTGTACTTTTGCCTGCCCCAGAAGCCCCCACTATTGAAACTACCTCTCCTTGATCAATATTAACATCTATTCCTTTGAGTACGTGCAAATCCCCGTAGTGCTTGTGTATTCCTTTTGCAGTTAGCATAATTTGACTTAAAGAGCCCAAATATAAAATTTCATTTCGCCGCAATTTCAGAAAAGACATTTATTTACCAAAAAGAGCAGAGGTTAATTTGAAAAATAACCTGGTAGCGCTTAACTTCGGGCAAAAATTTTCATAAGGATGAACATACACGAATATCAAGCTAAAGAACTTTTGAAAAGCTACGGAGTGAGAATTCAGGAAGGCCTAGTAGCCAACAGCCCTGAGGAAGCACTTGAAGCGGCTAAGAAACTCAACGCATCAACAGGCACCTCCTGGTTTGTCATCAAAGCCCAGATCCACGCAGGTGGTAGGGGAAAAGGCAAAGTTCAGGAGACTGGCTCAAATGGAGTAGTATTGGCCAAAAGCTTGGAAGATGTTCCACAAAAAGCCGGAAATATTCTAGGTGGCACATTGGTGACCATTCAAACAGGTGAAGAAGGAAAAAAAGTAAATAAAGTTCTTGTAGCTGAGGATGTTTACTATCCGGGAGCATCAGAACCCAAAGAATATTACCTATCAATTCTGTTGGACAGGGCCAAAGGCTGTAATGTCATCATGGCTTCAACAGAAGGGGGAATGGACATTGAAGAAGTTGCAGAACATACCCCTGAAAAAATCATAAAAGAATGGATTGATCCAAATTTAGGTCTTCAGGCTTTTCAAATGAGAAAAATAGCATTTAAGCTTGGACTTGAAGGGACTGCATTTAAAGAAATGGTGAAATTCATATCTTCCCTTTACAATGCCTATATAGGTTCTGATTCTTCCCAATTTGAGATTAACCCCGTATTAAAGACTTCCGATGATAAAATTCTTGCTGTAGATGCAAAAGTAAATCTGGATGACAATGCACTTTTCAGGCACAAGGATTTAGCGGACCTGAGAGATCTAGCTGAAGAAGATCCATTGGAAGTAGAAGCTGGAAAATCTGGATTAAACTATGTTAAACTGGATGGAAACGTTGGCTGCATGGTAAATGGCGCGGGATTGGCGATGGCCACTATGGACATGATCAAGCTTTCAGGCGGTGAACCTGCCAATTTCCTTGATGTAGGAGGAGGAGCAAATGCAACTACAGTTGAAGCAGGGTTCAGAATCATTCTACAAGATCCCAATGTCAAAGCAATTTTGATCAATGTTTTTGGTGGTATTGTAAGATGTGATAGGATTGCAAATGGGGTGGTAGAAGCCTACAAATCAATCGGCGACATTAGAGTTCCTATCATTGTAAGGCTACAGGGAACCAATGCGGAAGAAGGTGCCAAAATCATTGATGAATCAGGTTTAAAGGTTTCTTCAGCCATTACTCTGAAAGAAGCAGCAGAAAAAGTCAGGTTGGCAATTTCTGCCTAATATAATTGGATAAGCGCTCGTAGTTCAACTGGATAGAATATCAGATTTCGGCTCTGAGGGTTGAGGGTTCGAATCCTTCCGAGCGCACAAGCTCTGGATTAAATCCAGGGCTTTTTTTTTGTAATGATTTTTCTCATGTTTTTGACTGATTTCAAATAGGGTTAATCCTTTAAATTCCAGGTACTTTTACGATAATAAAAACCAAAATTCCTTAGCCATGAATAAGATACTCGTTCCCACAGATTTCTCGGACTGTGCATTAGCGGCAGAGAACTATGCATTTCTTTTAGCAAAAAAGGCGGATGCTGAATTGGTGTTCCTTCATATCATCATTACACCAGTAAATTGGTCTAAACTCAATAAGGAACAGGAGGATTTGTTTCCTGATACCAAAAA
>NZ_JBGSXS010000442.1:0-3697 GCF_041751335.1 Aquiflexum sp. | reverse complement strand
GGTCATGCTGAACGGCAAACTTGTCCGTCTGCCAATAAATGTTGTTGTTCAGATGCTTTCGGGAATGAATGCCGATCAGGTGAGCACCATTGAAATAATCAGCAATCCCCCTTCCCAATATGATGCTGAGGGAAATGCAGGGTTGATCAATATCATCAGTACCCAAAACCTGGAAATGGGAACCAACGGCTCTTTTTCAGGAAACTTTGGGACCTCATTTGATCAAGAAACCCTCGAAAGATTTGGAGGATCGATGAATATCAATCATCGTGGGAGAAAAGTGAGTTTTTATCTGAATGCTTCGGCGCGAAGAGAACATTATTTGATGTTGACCACCAATAATCGAATTATAAATCCAAATGGTGTGGAAATCCGCAGTGATTCCGAATATGAAAGGGATTTTATGGTTTGGACACTGAACGGTCAGGGTGGATTTGAAATTGCCTTGAATGCCAATACTTCCTTCGGCGGACAGATTACAGGCATAAGCACCAAAGAGGATCAGGTTGCCTTTGGACAGACTGAAATCAGTCATTCAAATCACCTGAATACCAGGATTGGTGTAAAAGATCTGGAAAGAAACCATTGGTGGGGATATGGAACCAATCTATATTTTACCCATAAATTTCCAAAAGGTGGCTTTCTGACTTTTGACCTGGATTATCTTTATTATTTTCACAACAATCCACATGATTACCGTTTCAAGTATTCATTTTATCCTGAGCAATCTGAAGAGGAGGAATTGTTGGTGAATGATAAACATACACCGATACACATCAAGGTGGCCAAATCAGATTTTCAACAAAAACTGAATGACAACCTATCGATGGAAATGGGACTGAAAGGCACTTTATCTGATATAGAGAATAAAATTGAAGCCAATAGATTTCAGAACAATACTTGGTTTAAGGATTCAGAACTCAGTCAGCATGTCCTGATGAAAGAAAATATAGGAGCTGCTTATCTAAGCTTTGATGCAGATCTAGATCGTAAAACCAAAATGCAGGCAGGGCTTAGGTATGAGCATACCTATACCCATCTTGAAAATTTTACAAGGGAACCCATACTGGAAAGAAATTATGGGAATCTTTTTCCGAATTTTTCACTCAGCAGGGAGTTCAACGAAGACCTCAAAATCATGGCCTCTTATGGACGAAGAATTACAAGACCAACCTACAAGGATTTGGCTCCCGTTGTGACATTTTTTGATCCACTTAATTTATTAATTGGCAATATGGAATTATTTCCCGCGCTGTCTCAAAGCGTTCAGACAAATTTCCAATTCAAGAAATCCTATTCCTTGAATTTTGATTTCACCCAGATCAAAAACTCAATAGGTTGGAATATGTTGGTATTTCCAGATGAGAATAAACAACTGATACAAAAAACCAATTTTGACAACAGTAGAAATATTTCTCTTACTCTAAGTGCCCCCAATAACTTCACCGAATGGTGGGAAGGCAACAGTTCCATTCAGGCTGTCCATCAAAAGGTAAATTCAGTGAGCCAGGGAATCCTGATTGACAGAAACATGAACTACATTCATATCAATTCTACCCAGACATTCAGATTGGGCAGCGGATATTCCACGGAAATTTCCGGGTTTTATATCAGCTCACAGCTTTTTGGACTTCTTACATTGAAATCATTTGGGGCTTTGAATTTTGGGATTCAAAAAGAACTGAATGCCAACAAAGGAAGCTTTAAATTGGCAGCGGAGGATATTTTGTGGACAAACAGATTTTCGGTTAGAAACATCAATCCTCAAATCCGAACTGAGGCAGGTATTAGTGTTTTAAGGACTTCACGTCTCATTCGGCTGACCTACTCGAAAAATTTTGGTCTGTCAGGCATTCGTGCAGTGATGAAGGCTACAGGATCTGAAGAAGAAAGGAAAAGGGTACTGTAGTAGAATGGCACTATAAAGATTATTACAAATGACAACTGGATATTTTTTAGCAATTTTCAGTCTATTGCCAATTTATTTTTAGGTAGTTATCTGGGTGGTGATGAGGTCATTTTTCAAATATCTCCACCGGAAACTGATAAAGGAAATAATTACTCCTCAGAATATATTTGTTCATAATCTATTAGAGACATTTAAATTTTTTCTTCTAATATATTTTGGAATTTTAATTACTATCATCCGACTAAAATCAAAAATATCATAAAATCCCCCCTGATGTTCAAATTAGGGGGGATTTTTTGAATTCTCAAAAACACCCCCCTGCTGTAAACCGAATAATTCAAATTGTATTATTTTCAGATCCCTTTCTAAACCTAACAGTCTTCCTGACCTGACAAGCTTTATCAGCGAAATATAGGAACACATGTTAATGGCAGCCATGTTGACGATTGTCACAAACTGTTCAGCCTCTTTGCACTGCCTGTGAATTACAGAAAACAATAAATTGGCTATCAAAGCTATCCATACCTGAGTTTTGATCCCTTCCAAGCTGTCCGAGTAAAAATATCCCAATTCGAAGTTTTGCTTCAACTGCTTGAACAGAATTTCAATATTCCATCGGTATTTATATAGTAGGATTATTGTGTTTTCATTGTAGTCGAACATATTGGAAACAAACTCGAGTACCTTACCGCTAACGGGGTCTTTATATATCATCAGCCTGGCCTTTAAGGGCTCCTTTGACGGATTTAGCATGATTATTTGGTCAGAGATGATCCCTCCATCGGCATAATCACTGATGTGGTTTGTTTTTCCTTCCAGAACCTGATACTCCGCATTGTCATTGAGCCGGGTTACAAAATAGACTCCGTTGTCGCTCCACTTTTTCCATTTTCGGTACTTGACATATCCTTTGTCAAAGACATAAATCGTCCCTTTTTCGCCTTCAAGCTGTCCGAGAAAAGATTTGTCGTTGCAGGCTGCTTCGGTAATGTGTATCAGATCCGGTACTGAGCCGCCCAGCGGCAACTTGGCATGGATTTTAAGACCACCTTTCTTTTTGCCGGTTACAGGATTACGCCCCGCACCTTTATACACATCCACGAAAAGAGAAATTGTAGAAGAATCTACGAGCATGATTTTACCTGTATCCACCCGCTTGTCCAAAAAACTGGATTCTACTGGTCTCAGCTCTTCTTTATAATGATCCAGAAGATTCACGTATATCGATTCGAATACCGTACTGTCCCGGTTGATATTGGCATCACTGAGCGTACTGACCGCAGGAAGTTTATCTATACCAAGATATGTTAGCCGGTCTTCGAGGAATAGAAGGTTTTTACAAAGACTGTTAAGTGAATGACATTTGGTAACGACACCATAGAGCATAAAGACAAGTTGCTTC
This sequence comes from Aquiflexum sp., assembly GCF_041751335.1. Taxonomy (GTDB): domain Bacteria; phylum Bacteroidota; class Bacteroidia; order Cytophagales; family Cyclobacteriaceae; genus Aquiflexum. The sequence continues at coordinate 386 of NZ_JBGSXS010000442.1, read as the reverse complement.
CATGTGGTCATGGTCTTATAATACCTGTCACTCAGGTGCTCAGACACACAGGAGTCAACAATTTGACGGGGAAGAAAAGAAAGTAGCTGACAAATTACCGGTTGACCCGCAAGATTTGTATTTTTGGCCATGATGTTTTTGGTGTGGTAACTTCAAACATCGTAAACTTTGGCGAGGTGTCAAAACCTCGCCATTGTACTTTTTCAAGATTATCAAAAACACTGCGTGTTTTTGTCGGATGACAGTAATTTTATATGAAAGAATTTCAAAAATTTTTGATTTTATCTCGGAGAGTATTATAACCTTTTAGAGAAGAGCTTAGATCAATTCTGTTTACTTTACTTCCGATTAGAATTTAAAAAAAAAGACATCATTTTTAGTATTAG
>NZ_JBGSXS010000441.1:0-2888 GCF_041751335.1 Aquiflexum sp. | reverse complement strand
TTATTTCTTATCAATTTTTAAAATTTTAACATTGGAATTAAAATTAAAAAATTAATTTTGCCACCGATTCACCTTATTATTTCTATGAAAAGTATCATATTGTTTTGCTTTTTTTATGGCGTATGCTTTCTTTCATTGGCCCAAAAAGTCACTGTCAGTGGAACTGTCAAGGATGCGGACAATGGTGAGACTTTGATTGGGGTCAATGTTTTCGACAAAAAAAACCAAAAAGGTGCTGTTACCAATAATTACGGATTTTTCAGTTATTCACTTTTTGAGAAAGAAGTTGACTTGGTGTTTAGCTATGTCGGTTATGAGCCTTTACTGATTTCTTTAAGTCTTGAACGGGATACTCTTTTGAGCGTGGAACTTCGACCGGCAGGTTATCTCAACGAAGTTGTGATAGAAGGACAAAGGGATGACCCTATTCAAGAAAGTACCCAAATGGGTACAGTGAATGTCCCACTAAGGGACATCAAGAACCTTCCGGCACTGATGGGTGAAGTCGATATTTTCAAAGTCATTCAATTATTGCCAGGTGTTCAATCTGGTTCTGAAGGTGCTTCGGGCTTGTACGTGCGGGGTGGAAGTCCTGACCAGAATTTGGTGCTACTTGATGGGGTACCGGTGTACAATGCCACACATTTGTTCGGATTTTTCTCTGTTTTCAACGCCGATGCAATCAACAATGTCGAACTGATAAAAGGGGGATTCCCGGCTAGGTATGGAGGAAGGCTTTCCTCAGTGATTGATATCACCATGAAGGAAGGAAATATGAAAAAATTCCAAGGAGAGGGCAGTGTCGGTTTGATTGCCTCCAAACTCACTTTGGAAGGACCTATAGTAAAGGATAAAACTTCTTTTTTATTGTCAGCCAGGAGGACGTATCTAGACCTGATAGCAAGACCTATCATCAGGAAATCTACAGGAGGCCAGGAAGATGTTGGCTATTATTTTTATGATGTCAATGCCAAGGTCAACCATATTTTCAACCAGAAAAACAGGCTCTATCTCAGTTATTATGGCGGTGATGATGTGGCTTATTCCAGCTATAATTATAACGGGTCAAGATTTGGTGGTGGGTCAGGTACAAACCAATCAAGGGAAGAAGCAGGCTTGGGTTGGGGAAATAATATAGCGGCTGTCCGCTGGAATCATGTTTTTAACCAAAGGTTGTTTGCTAATTTCACTGGCACTTTTACCAAATATAGGTTTAGGTTGTTTTCTGAATCTGAAAGTATTTATACTGAAAGTCAGGGTGGCACTACTATTCGGGATTTTTATACTGCCAATTATTTTTCCGGTATAAGGGATTTGGCAATTAAGGCAGATTTTGATTATATCCCCAATCCCCAGCATTATATCCGTTGGGGAGCTATGATGATAGACCATAGATTTACGCCAGGGGTATTTGTTGCCAGAGAAAATGAGCGACCCGAAACAAGGGAAGGAGCCACTCCATCAGATTCCCGTGAACTTTCCATGTATGTTGAGGACGATTTCAGTTTGGGGGATAGGTTGAAATTCAATGTCGGAGCCCATTTTTCAGGATTTTTGGCCGATACAAAAACCTACACGTCCTTTCAGCCAAGGATTGCTATGAGGTACCTCTTGGACCCAACTTCTTCTTTGAAACTCTCCTACGTTCAGATGGCCCAATTTGTCCATCTTCTTACCAATGCTGGATTGGGTCTGCCCACGGATTTATGGGTGCCATCCACGGATAAAATCGGTCCTCAGGAAAGCTGGCAGGTGGCAGCAGGATATTTTAAGAACCTGGGATATGGATTGGAGTTTTCGGCAGAGGCTTATTATAAAAATATGGAAGGGGTCATCGAATATCAGGATGGGGCTTCATTTCTGAATAACGCTGGCGATTGGCAGGACAAGGTCACTTCAGGCGAGGGAAGAAGTTATGGACTTGAAGTGTTGTTGCAAAAAAAGACCGGGAGGACGACAGGATGGATAGGATATACACTCTCAAAAACTGAAAGGAGGTTTGATGAAATTAATTTCGGGGAATGGTTTCCTTTCAGATATGACCGAAGGCATGACATCAGCGTGACAGCGGTTCACAAATTGTCCGACAGGATAGACCTTTCCGGAACTTGGGTATTCGGAAGCGGAAGTTTTATCACTGTGCCTTCACAGCGTTATCAGCATTCCTTTACCGTAATAAACGATACCAATACCCGATATTCGGGACTATACCTTGACCATTTCGAATCCAGAAATAATTTTCAGATGCGGAACTACCACAGGATGGACATAGGGATCAATTTCAACAAACACAAAAAATGGGGTGAGCGTACATGGAATGTTTCAGTATATAATGTATACAGCAGGTTGAATCCATTTTACATGGACATCAGCTATAACTATGAACTTCAGAAAAATCAGCTCAGACAGTTCAGTCTTTTCCCAATCGTTCCTTCAGTTTCATACAGATTTACCTTTTAGATATGAAAATCAAATATCATATATTAATCCTTGTCAGTTTTATAATCTTTGTTTCATGTGAACAATTCCTTGAGGTGGAATTGCCAGGACAGGAACCTAGGATGGTTTTGAATTCTCTTTTAGAGCCTACAGATACCCTGAAAGTTTTTTTAACAAAAAGCAAAGGGGTATTGGAAGGGGGGAATTTTTTTGAAGATGAGTTTGATCTGGTAGAAGGTGCAAATGTATATCTGAAAGATCAGGATGGACAAATTTTTCCTATGGGCTACATCAAAAGAGGTAGATCTTGGGAAATAGAAGCTTTTTATTACCTCGCAAATCATAATTTAGTTGAGGGAAAAACTTATGAGATTTTTGCGGAAAAAGATGGCTACCCTACCATAAGAAGTATTCAGGAAGTTCCCCAAAAAGTAAATATCAAATCCATC
>NZ_JBGSXS010000440.1:0-10612 GCF_041751335.1 Aquiflexum sp. | reverse complement strand
ACCATTTTCCCCATAATATATTTCAACAAGTTGGATTTTTTCTTGAGATTGCTAATCTCGAGGAGCCGAGAAGCGGATTAACAAAGAGCCTGGGGAAAAAACTCTGGGGAATTATTAATACTAAATATTATCTGATCCGTGGTTCGATTGGAAATTTCTTACAATCAATACTCTTATAAAGAAAAGTGGAATCAAAATTGTCAAAAGTGCAGGGATATTAATCAAATATAAATTGAAATAAGCAGCATAATAAAAGGAAATACCTGAGTCGATGATAAACCAAACAATGATCCCATAAAACAAGGCATTCCATGCCCATATTTCTTTCTCTTTTAGTGCAAACCGGATGATAAAAATAGCCATTACATTAAACCCTACCATAGTTGCTCCAATAATCCCGAAAAGCCAGTTTTTCAAATCTAGAATTGGGCTTGAAAGCTGTTCTCCTTGATTGAAAACTTCAAAAGTCCCATCATTGTGCAAAGCAAAAACAAAAGAATTTCCAGCAAAAGCGATGAGCAAACCTATTATTAGCATCAAATAATTTGCCCAGAGCAGTATAGCTAACCAAAATAAAAAACGTCTTTCTGATTTTTGTGGTGAATTCATGGACTTTAAAAATAATGAATTCCATTAGTTAAATGAAATGGTATACCCTTAAACAGAATCGTTGCCGTAGGACAAGTATACCGGAATTACAAATTCCATTAATATGTCCTCGGGATAGGATATCCCAAGAAGCTGAGCTATTCGACATTTGTAATGTCGAATGCAGATGAGCGGGATTTTTAATCCCAATCATTTCCTAAGGACAAAGTTACCTGAATTACAAATTCCGTTTTATCTGTTCTCGGGATTGCAAATCCCGAGAAGCCAACTTAATTAGACCTCTTATCCCGCCCCAGACTGATCTTATAATCATCGGGTGTGCCTTTCATATTAACATTGACAAATCGAACCTTTTTGTCATCATTCCTGTACACGATCGCGTCTTCTTGATCAGGATCAACTTCATTTTGGTTTTTCCCTCCAAATAGGGATTTAAATCCTACTGAAGTCACCATGCCCAATGGAATCCTGATAAAATAATCCATGTTCATATCCAAGCTTTGCTTTCCGGAAAGCTCAATAAATCCGAGACTTGAATTGATGTTCATGCTGGGAATATTCAATACTCCATCTTTTAGATCAAAGGTATTGCTAAGCGTATCAAATTTCACATTTCTAAGGTTACGATCCGAGAAATAGCTTGACATGGCGCTCAATGGCGCAAAGTTCACTATGCTGCCCTGATATACTGTCAGGTCCATTTTCGCTTCCGACTTGTCTATAATCGGTGTAAGATCAGGATAGACAAGAAACTTACTGGAAATGGTCCCGCTTACTTTTCCATGAAGATTTTCATTGATCAGGTAATCCTGACCAAAATTCTCAAATTTGATCAGTAGCTTGTCAAGGTCAAGCTTTCCGGCTTTCATCGTACTGTGAAAATATATGTGCTCAGGATCAGAACCATTAAAATATCCCTTTACACCCAAAGTCCCATCTGCCACTTTCAGACCAAGAGTATCCAAATAAATATAGTGATTGGAAGTGGTACGTGCTGTAGCCACCAGATCTTCCAGCCAAAAAGTATGGTAGTTCATTTTCCCGATTTCGACTTTGAAGTCCATTCCCGAGAAAGGAATATCGAAAACATTGAATGCCTCCTGATGGTTGGTGTCTACATCAATGCTTTCAAAGCCCATCAACGCATCCAAATCCAAGGCAAGTGATTTCAGGTAGAAAAAATTTCTTTTATTCCGAAGAGAATCCGGTTCACCAAGCTGATAACCCATATTAACTTTGAAATCGGAGATTCCCATCTTTCCGCTAAAATCAGTGACAGTTAGGAATTCATTTTCATAGTGAATCCTCCCTCCAAAATCCTCCAATCTTAATGGATGAACCTTGAACTTTCCATCAAGATCAGTTAAATAAAAATCAGCGGACTCGAATCCTTTATTATAATGAAGGTCAAGACTTCCTTTCAAATTTAACCTATCAATTTCTTCATTTTGATAGTCATTGGGCAGGTAGTTAACGCCATTGTACTTCAAGAGGTCACTGATATTTAAATGATTGGAGACCAATTCAAATTCAAACCTACTGTCTCCTGTTGGATTTTCGTGAAACCATTTCGGATAATTCTGGACATTCCCAGAAAAGTGAAAATCACTCTTGTCAATCTCACCTGAAAAATCCTTTACTTCCATATCTCTTTCCCCAATCAGAATATCAGCATGAAAATCGTGGAGAGCATGAGGGTAGTTTTCCAGCTTGGCGTAGAAATCATCAATGAAAAATTCCCCTTTGGGCAAATGCTCAAAATTCATTAGTTCCTTTCCAGTTGATTCAAAAGCAATTTTGATTTTAAAATCATTGATTACCTCATTCAAGGAACTATCTGTCGGCATTAATTGCTTTAAATCAATTTTTGAGGAATTAGCATCAATTTTTGCCTTTACAGGTTTGGGGTCACCATGCAGAATTGCAGGTAAATCGCTCAAAGTGCCTGACAGTTTAAAATCTGAATCTGCAATGCGGAAGCTCAAATTATCCAATCGAAGATCTCCCTCTTGCATTAATGCATAGGCATTTACTCTTCTGATCTGATGCGGATAATCAGGCAGGGAAAAATTGAGATTGATGATTTTCAATTCACTCTGCACGCTGTTATTGGCACTACTGATTCTACCTAATCCTGATTCGAAGTCAATGAGTTCATCAAAATCCATATCCACTATAACTTGACCGCTGATCCCTTGAAGACCCTCCACTTCAAAGAAATCTCCCAAAAATTCCAAGTCCAAATCTGCATTCAAATTGATTTTGACATAGGGGTTTTCGAAATCCCTTACTATCAATCTTCCTTGGAATTTACCTTCATCCGGTTTGGCGTAAAAATTCAACAATTGAAATTCTGAGGTCTTCAGACTTCTGTCTTTTCCATTGGTAAAAAATCCGGTAAACCTTAAGTCATCAACTTTTTTATTGATGCCTGTATTGAGAAAATAAGCATTGTCACAACCAAATTCCACTGCAATCTCAGGGACATTGCCATTTCCAGCAAATCCCGTTATACTTCCCTGAAAATACACATCCCCTTCATTTTGATATTTTTTGAGAAGCATTGCCGTCTCATTGGGTAGAAAAGCAGCTAGCAAAGAAAAGTCAGGCTTTTCCCCTGACAATTTTACATCCAGATAAATCTCATCTCCTAAATCTGCCTTGCCCTCCAAACCCAATAGTGCATCTTCCAAATGCAACTTGGAAGGAGCTAGAAACAATTCATTGGTGTTTTGATCATAATCAAATTCCAAATCCAACCTGAAATGCTTTTGATAGAAAAATGAAGGTTTGCTATCTACGATGTAATCAAAAATCAAATCGGAAATCAGATCAATGTAAATATGGTCATCTTGAATTTTAATGGCTGCATCTGCTTTCTCAAGATGGGCATCAATCGTTGATAGGTTTGATAAATCATCAAATTTCACTTTGAAGTTTTTCAATTGGATAGATGACAAATCAATGTTGATTTCTTCTTCTTCCTCACCTGTCACAACTTCATTACCATTTCCCTTTGCCGTCAATAAATTGATATTTCCTTCAGCATCTTTGACCAGATCCAGATGCCCATTTTGAATTTTCAGGCTTTTTACATTGTATTTGCCAGAAATGATGTCCCAAATACTGAAACCTATATATAAATCCTCAGCGGCATATATGATATTGGAATCCTTAGTTTTTCCATCAAAAAAAATTATGCCCTTTAAATCAATAGATATATAAGGGAAATTGGCAAAAGGGGCAATTTGAGAATCTCTTACTTTTAGTTCCCCAAAAAATTGCTCATTCAAGATTCCAATTGCTTTTTGAGTAAGGGCTTTCTGTTGAGCATATAAAAGAATGATGGCAGCAGACGGTATGATGAGAATGATTGAAAATACCAAAATCAGCAATTTTTTTTTACTTTTCATGTGGGCAATTCAAAATGGATTATGTCAATTTCAACGGAAATTGATTTATTCGAATATAAAATTAAGCAAGAATTTTTGATCAAATGTTCAATTAATCCTTCCAGGTTCCCTTAGATTAGTACCCACTTTTCCAGTAAGGGCATCTCCCATATCCAAGTAGGCCTTATCAGCAAGTTTCAAAAACTGATCTACAACTTGTGTATTATCACCTATCACATTATTTTCTTCAGATATATCAGTTGGAATATGGTATAATTCCATTCCTTCCAAATCGACCATGGTATATTTCAATGGGAACCCATCATTTCTAAAATCCTGATCAGGTGCAATCGACCTAAATCGATGTGGAAAATAAAGTTTCCACTCTTCCATAACTATTGCCTGCAACTCATTTCGATTATAATAGACAAAATATGCTTCTTGCGGGGAAGACATTGCATCGTCTATCAACATTGGAGAGATATTCATGCCATCAATGGGTAAAGATGGCAATTGGGCTCCTGTAAGCGCTGCAATAGTGGGTAAAATATCTATACTCATGGCAGGATTTTGTTGTACTTTCCCCTCAGGAATTTTCCCCTTCCATTTCATAATGGCAGGTACTTTCACCCCACCATCCCAGGAAGTGCCTTTACCTTCTTTGAGTGGATAAGCTGAGCCTGAATGTCCTGAATAGGATAACCAAGGACCATTGTCCGAAAGAAAAATCACCAGCGTATTTTCTTCCAATCCATTTTCTTTAAGCGCTTTGAGCACCTCTCCTACTGACCAATCAATCTCCATAATCACATCCCCATAAAGTCCCCGTTCGGATTTACCCTTGAATTTATCAGATACAAACAATGGCACATGTGGCATGGGGTGGGCTAAATATAGAAAAAACGGATTGTCCTTATTCCGCTTAATAAAATCCGCTGATTTTTCGGTGAACCAAGTCGTAAACATGCTCTGATCTGACCAAACTGTGTCTACAACTTTATCATTATGGTATAAAGGTAAAGGGGGATAGTAACCTTTAGTTTCTGGATGGTTGGGCCACATATCATTGGAATAAGGAATCCCAAAATATTCATCAAAACCCTGATTGGTAGGCAAAAACTCAGGATGGTGTCCCAAATGCCACTTACCAAAAATCGCGGTTTGATATCCAAGTGGTTTGAGCATTTCGGCAATTGTTGTCTCATCAGGATTTAGACCATGATTGCTGGAATGGTCCAAGGCCCCATGAATCCCCAATCTATTGGAATAAGTACCTGTTAGCAAAGCTGCCCTTGAAGCCGAACATACCGCCTGTGCCACATAGAAATTGATGAATTTCATGCCTTCAGCAGCCATTTGGTCAAGATTGGGGGTTAGAATGTCCGGTGAACCATATACTCCTAAGTCATTATACCCTTGATCATCAGTGAAAATCAACACAATATTTGGAGTTTTCTGAACTTTCTCTTCGGAAGATGTACATCCAAGTATGTAAACAATAATCACAAACAGCAGAATTAAAGGATTTTTCATAAGTCGGGAATGAATGTGAGGATTTCCAAAATAAATACTTTTTATTGAAAAAAAATTTTCAGGTCAACTGATTTTCATAGCTTTTTAGACGTTCCAAAAGCCAGAGGTATTCTGAGATAAATATATCAATGTTGTCGGAAAAAGATTCATCACTCAGATTTCCATCCCCATCAAATTTTTTGTCCATTTGCGGTGTAATCATCATGAAAGGTGAGGCAATCCCAAATAGTGCAGGAACCAAAAGTAATAGTTTTTGGGCTGCTCGCATTCCGCCTAGAGATCCTAACGAACCCGTCACAATCCCAAATGCTTTCTTTTTGTAAATGGATTTGGGGAAATGATCGAGAAGATTTTTCAGATCAGATGAATAACCGCCGTTGTATTCAGGGGAAACCAAAATAAATCCTTCAGCGCTTTTCATTTTTTGGAATAAAGGCAAATATTCAGATGGTACATCCTCCTTTTTTTGCCAAACAACTTGAATAGATGGAAGACCAAACTCTCTGACGTCCAAAAGATCCACTTCAATCTCATCCCTTTTTTTCAGTGTCGCAAAAATATGTTTGGCAAGTCTCAAAGACACGGTCTTTTTTCTTGGGCTTCCGGAAATAATAAGAATTTTGGTCATTATCTGATTGATTTGATATTACTTATAAATTCATTAGTTAGATGAATTGTTCATTTGAATCTATTTACTTCCAGATTTAAATAAGATGAAATAAATAATGAAAACCATGTAGAACCTGTAAAGAAAAAATTCTAGGCTTCAATTATCCAATAATCTACGATGATAATTGACCTGCCCGAGATGGTAATTTAAATGGCTTACCAGATGAAACATGAAATATTCATAAGTCATAGGTTCATCAAATACAACATGTGGATAATTGCTGTCAAATTTATCCTCTGAAAACAACAAGATGGCATTTGAAACTTCTTGGATTGTTGCATCCAATTGTTGTACCATGGAGTCTCTCGGGACATTCAAAATGGAAAATTCGGCATTTCTGTCTCGGATATACCCGGAATTTCCCATAACAGCGCCTATATAGTGATTTAAATTTCCGATCAGATGTATCGTAAGTGTCCCAGCAGAATTGAGTATATCACCTGAAACTTTCCAGATATTTTCTTCTTTCTTGTAAAGTATCAATTCATTTTTCAACTTATTCAAGTCTCTGTCAAATAAATTTATAAGCGTATCTTTCATCTTTTCTTTCTTTAATCCCCGAATATTATTCCCAATCCTTTAGCACCGTGTACAATAAAACTGTCTTTGCCTACCACATTATTTTCTTTGGTCGCATCTTCTAAAGGAACCGATACGAATGAATTGTTTCTGAAAGCTACCATTTTTCCAAAATCACCTTCCAGTAACATCTCGAAAGCTTTGACACCAAACAAAGATGCCAATACCCTATCGAATGCGGTTGGAGTTCCTCCTCTCTGCACATGGCCCAAAATGGTTTCCCTGATTTCAGCCTCTACTCCAGCATCTTTGAGTTGCTGCGACAATTGCAAGGCCACACCGCCCAATCGAACGTGCCTTGAACCTTCCTCACCCTCTCTTGAGACAATTGTCCCCTCTTTGGCTTTGGCACCTTCTGCAATAACAATGTTGACAAAACCTCTTCCATCATTGTACCTCGACCCTATTCTTTTGGCCAATTTTTGGATATCATAAGGTATTTCAGGTATCAAGCAAATTTCGGCACCACCTGCAATGGCTGTATGCAAGGCTATCCAACCTGCATCCCTACCCATTACCTCCATTATCATGACCCTATGATGGCTTTCCGCAGTAGTGACAAGTTTATCAAAACTGTCAGAGGCAATCTGCACAGCAGTCTGAAAACCAAAAGTCATGTCAGTAGCCGAAAGGTCATTATCGATGGTTTTGGGAACTCCAATGATCGGCAATCCATGGTCAAAAAAAGCTTTGGAGATTTTTTGGGAACCATCTCCGCCAATATTTATCACTGCATCAAAACCCAATTCTTTGATTCTGTCTACGTATTCCTTGGTCCTGTCCACAAAAATGACATTTCCGTTCTCATCTTTGATGGGATAATGCAAAGGGTCTGATTTGTTAGTGGTTTTCAGAATTGTCCCGCCTCTCACGTGGATGCCAGCTGTTTTTTTGCTGGTCAATTTTATTATTCTTAATGGATCGGTAAAGAGGCCATTGAATGCCTCCATACTGCCATACACTTCCCATTCCTTAGTTTTTTTTGCCCTTTTGCAGATTCCTCTGATTACTGCATTTAAACCAGGGCAATCTCCCCCACCTGTCGCGATCAAAAGTTTTTTCATAGATTTAAAAGATTGTTTTTTTCGTTAGGCAACTTACGAAAATAGTTTTTTATAGCCTTTCTTTATTGTTTCAAAATGTAATGGAAATATAATCTATACTCGGATTGGTTGGATGTAATTACTACCTTTAACTTAAATTCTACCAATGACATAAATCGGTGCGGCCCGTCATGCTGATCAGCCGCCGTCACCCTTCTCCAGATGGCTATCGGGAGAAGGGTCTCACGAGGATCAGGAAATGATATATGAACATAAATAGGACCTCTAGAGATCCTTCGTTCCTACCAATGACAGAATTCGGAGCAGCCGTCATGCTGATCCCCCCGATAGCTATCGGGGCTATCGGGAGAAGCATCTCACGAGGTTCAGGAAATGATAAATTTGAACACAAATAGGACCTTTTGAGATTCCTCGTACCTCGGAATGACGAGTAATCTGATGTCATTTCCTATTCAGAACATATACAAAATGTAATACCTGTTTCATAAATCAATAAACTCACTTTTAGTTAAAAAACAATAATGCAAACTGACATTAAAATAGCTGTCTTGATCGATGCTGACAACGTTCCTTCGGCACAGGTCAAGGAAATGATGGAAGAAATAGCCAAATACGGCAACCCGACTATCAAGCGTATTTATGGAGATTGGACGAAGCCTCAATTGGTAAAATGGAAAAATGTCCTTTTGGAAAATGCCATCAATCCCATGCAACAATATGGCTATACATCAGGAAAAAATTCCACTGATTCAGCTATGATCATCGACGCTATGGACATATTATATTCTGAAAGAGTAAACGGTTTTTGTATTGTATCCTCTGACAGTGATTTTACTAAGTTAGCCACTAGACTAAGAGAAGCCGGAATGTTGGTGATAGGAATAGGAGAAAAGAAAACCCCCGATCCGTTCATTGTAGCCTGCGACAAATTCATTTACCTAGAAATTCTTCAAAAACGAGAAGAAGAAGCAGCAGACCAAACCAACAAAACCACACCCTCACCTCAAGTAGATAAAATCAATTCGAAAGTGATTAGATTGATTGCATCCACCATTTCCGATTTGGCAGATGATGATGGATGGGCATTTTTAGGAGATGTCGGGAATTTGCTGCAGAAAAAACAGCCAAACTTTGATGCAAGGAATTATGGATTCCAAAAACTCACCCCTTTAATCAAATCCATCAATGCTTTTGAAATTGAACAGCGGGAAAACCAGAAAGGAAGGTTTAAACTGATTTATGTGAGAAACAAACCCTGATTTTTTACTTTTGAGAACCAATTCACCAACACTGTATGTTGTGACCAATATGTGAAACCTCATGGACCTTGAATCCATGAATAATTTCAAAACTATGGAAAAAAATATAAGGGTAGTCGTAGGACTATCCGGTGGAGTTGACTCCTCAGTCGCCGCTTACCTTCTCAAAGAACAAGGCTATGAAGTCATCGGCATGTTTATGAAAAACTGGCATGATGAATCAGTAACTATCTCAAATGAATGCCCTTGGATGGAAGACAGTACCGATGCCATGTTAGTGGCAGAAAAACTAGGAATTCCCTTTCAGGCCATTGATCTCAGTGAAGAATACAGGGAAAGGATCGTCGATTATATGTTTTCAGAATATAAGGCAGGTAGGACTCCCAATCCGGACATTTTATGTAATAGAGAAATCAAATTTGATATTTTTCTCAAAGCCGCACAAAAGCTCAAAGCGGATTTTGTAGCCACAGGTCACTATTGTCAAAAAGGTAAACTTGAAGTAGCTGGCAAAACAGTTTACAGACTTTTGGCAGGTGCGGATCCCAACAAAGACCAAAGTTATTTCCTTTGCCAATTGAATCAGGAACAATTGGCCAAAGCGCTGTTTCCAATCGGACACCTACAGAAATCAGAAGTTAGAAAAATCGCCAAAGAACAGGACTTGATCACTGCAGACAAAAAAGACAGTCAAGGGCTTTGTTTTATTGGAAAAGTCAGGTTGCCCGATTTCCTCCAACAACAACTCCAACCTAAGAAAGGGGCAATTGTAGTAGTTCCCGAAGAACTTCCGATTTACAAATCCAAATTGGTTCCTGCAGGTATTTCCTTTGAAGACTTTGACTTGGACACTTTGGACAGTCTATGCCTACCGATCAAATATTCCCCGGATCAAGGAAAAAAAATCGGGGAACATAATGGTGCCCATTATTTTACCGTGGGTCAAAGAAAAGGTTTGCAAGTTGGTGGAACTGGCAAGCCATTGTTTGTCATTGCCACAGATACTCAGGAGAATATCATCTATACCGGATTAGGCGAAGATCATCCGGGATTAAACCGTCAAGGTCTCTTTGTACCGAATAAAGAGATTCATTGGATCAGAGAAGACCTAAAACTAATTGTAGGCGAATCTGCCAGATACCAGGCTAGAATCAGATACAGACAGCCATTAACCTCGGCTACTTTGATCATGAAAGAAAACGGACTCTATATCCTATTTGATCAAACCCAAAGAGGAGTTGCCTCAGGTCAGTTTGTGGCCTGGTATGAAGGTGAGGAAAGCATTGGGTCGGGGGTGATTTTTTAGAGGGATGAAGGCTGAGGGATGAAGGATGAAGTTAGAGGGTAGATTTTAGATTTTAGATTTAAATAACCCAAATATGAAGGAACGTCCTCCTAAATTCGGATTTTAAAATAGCATAAATATCTATATCCGTTTTCCAAACCTTAAAAACTGCCTACTGAGACTGAAAACTGCCTACTGAAAACTGTAAACTGCCTACTGAA
>NZ_JBGSXS010000439.1:0-30928 GCF_041751335.1 Aquiflexum sp. | reverse complement strand
ATATCGTGATGGGGTGCAAACACTTGCACTGGCATGCGCATTGGTAAAAATAATGCCGTCCTGAATGAGGGCATCAATAGCAGGAGTACGGATTTTTGATTGGGCATTTAAACCACTAATATCACCATAGCCCATATCATCTGCAAAAATAAAAACGATGTTGGGTTTCAATGGGCCAGGTGATTGAACTGGGTTTTGTGAACATGCCTGGATAAGAAATAACAAAAACAATCCACATAAAGTGGCATTGAAGAAAAGCTTTTGGTTGAAGAAATAGTTCATAAGATCTAATTTCCACTAAAAATGGCGTATATATAGCTTAAAACAAAAAAAAATGCCTGCCAACAATGCTCTGGTTGAAATCTGGATTCTGGCGGTGTTGGGTGTAGTTTGTAACTACACCAAAAGTTGCAGTATGACTTATCACAAAAGAGCCGTTTCCTTTAATCAGGCTGAGGCTATCCAACAATTAGATTTCTAAATTTCGCATGAGCACAGTTTATAATTCAAAGGTAAGGTACATTTCAAATCATCGCATAAATACCAATAGTCCCGTTCACGAATAAAAATTTATCTTTTTAGGTTGTTATCCTTTCATCTTTTCCTGATAATCTTCTCAGGTTTTCATTATCGAATTCAACCAGCACTTTCAAAAGCTTTTTTTAACCAATCCATTACTTCATCATCAATATTCTCAAAATCTGTCAAAATTATTTTGTGGGTGCACATGGCATTCCCGCTGGAAAGCAGTTTTCCAGATGGATCCTGTCCTTTTAGGTTGATTCCGATTTCAAAACGGGTTTTGGTGATGGGGTAGAGGAGAGCAAATTGTTTTTTTCTTCGCAGGCTAACATTGGCATTTTTTGGGGCGATTTCAATGTCATTCCCAAATTTTAAAATCTCACTGATCAAATGTTCGTAGATAGGCTTGAAATGCTCCTTGCCTTTGTATTGGTTTTCTATCAGTTCGTGTTTGTCCTCCACTGAACCTGCATCTGTGGCCAATGTTTTCAGTGCGATCAGGTTGGCAAACCCATGGGTAAGTCCCTCTTCTTCTTTAAGGAATTTCATGATTTGACCATGTTTTTCAAAAGATTTACCTTTGACGAACACCATCCACTCCTCAAGGGATTTCCCTGTATTTTTATGGAGGTTGTCCAGCATGCTTTGTTCTGCTTTGTCCATGATTTTTATTGGGGGTTAAGGTCGAAACTTACCATCCAATTGACACCAAACTTGTCTTCCAATGCTCCAAAATATGATCCCCAAAAGGTGTCTTCAATTGGCATATTTACCTTTCCTCCGGCCGATAATTCTAAAAATATCAGGTCAGCCTCAGCTTTGGAGTCAGTATTCACATATACTGAAAAGTTGTTGCCGAAAGTGACCTTGGGAAAACCGGATCCTGTATCACTTCCCATCAAAATGGTGTCTTTTCCGATCGGCAAAGAAATATGCATGATCAAATCCCTGTCACTTTCAGGTGTCGGGTAATTTTCTTGGGGCGGCATTTCACCAAAGGTTCCCAGGAAGTCAAACTCCCCACCAAAAACAGATTGATAAAAAGCAAATGCTTCCCTGCAATTGCCATTGAAGTTAAGGTAAATGTTAGTAGAGGCCATAGTGTTGTGGGTTTGGGTTAATAATACAAAGCTTCAAGCTATAGCTTAAAGTTAACCCAAAATTGAATTAAAAAATATTTCAGTGTCCAATATATTGATGGGTTAATGGATTTTTCCCAACCTCACCAATAATGGGAACTCAATTTTTCTTTCCACTTCCGATCCCCAACAAACCTTCAATTTCTCAGAAACCAAGTTCACAGGATTTTGTACATTCAATTGTATGTATTTTTTAACCGCAGACCATGTGTTCAGGTAGCCAATCAATTGATCAATTTTCCAGTTGATACTGTTTTTAAATTCGGGAGTTTTTATTTCCTTAAATGGGAATGGAATGGTAAGGTATTTTTCATCAATATATTTTCGCTCGGGTTCCCAATACGGTTCCAAAATATCCCTGTACAATTCATCAATTACACCATCCAATTCTGGAGCAGCGGATAATTTTCCATATCCCAATACAAGTAATAGAGAATCTTTTTTGCCAGTCCGATTCACCTCTTTGTAAAATCCTTTGAAATCAAACCAGTGAATGGCCTGCCCAACTGTGATGAGGTCAAAATGCTGATCTGGAAAAATGGTGTTTTCAGCACTTTGTTTGGAGTAGTAGACATTAGGCCTTGTGATTGCATTTTCCAACTGCTTTTCACTTATATCCGTTGCTTCCACTTTTTTGAAGTAATTTGATAAATGCCCGGCCACTTGGCCATTTCCGGTCGCACAATCCCAAGCACTTTCTTTTCCTTTGCAATGACTGACTACAAAATCAAACAATACCTTAGGGTAGCTAGGTCTGAATTGGGCATATTCCTCTGAATGGTTGGAGAAGAGATCTTTCATAACTTGGCAAGGTTTTATTTCTTATCTGTTAAGCAGGTCATAAACCTCTCCCAAATTCTTGACCTGAAAAAAATCGGGATTTTCGATGGTATGTTTCACTTTAAATTTTTCAATCCGCCACAGCGGACAATTTATTCCAATCCATTCCTCAAAAGATTCCTGCCTAAAACCGGCTCTACCAATTCCCCTTTGATATCAGATCGGTTTTCAACCAAAATATCCCAAGGTTCCATTCTTGGTTCGTCAGAAAGATTAAAGGTGCCGAAATGCATGGGGATAAAGAATTTTCCTTCCAAAGTATTGAAAGCATCAATGGCATCAGTTGGGCTAATGTGGGCTTGATGCATAAACCATTCAGGTTTGAAAGCACCAACACCCATCAGGCAATAATCAGGTGAACCCATAGTGTTTTTAATATCTGCAAAATGAGGACCTTGTCCACTGTCTCCCATAAAGTAAATGGATAAATCGGTCGTTTGGATATAAAAACCTCCCCAAAGGCTTTTGTTGTCATCCCATAACCATCTTCTGGACCAATGCCTTGTTGGCACGTAAGTGATCTGTAGACCAGAATCCAAAACGGAATATTGTTGGTACCAACCAGCTTCTTGAATGAACTGCCCATTTGTCCATGAGGAAATAACTTCCTTCATTCCCAACCCTGTCAAAATTATTAGTTTGGGGTTTTTATCAGTCAGGTATTTTAAGGTCTGTTTATCACAATGATCCCTATGATTGTGGGAAAGTAAAATATAATCTAGTTTAGGAAGTTTTTCAATAGGGAAAGGCAATTCACTTTCTCTTTTTAAAAAAGTATTGTCAAGCAAAAGTGGATCGGTCAAAAATGTTTTACCATTGATTTGTATCAGGTAGGTTGCATGTCCCAACCAAATCAAATAATCCTCATTATTTTGGAACAGGGTAGAATCAAAATCAACAGATAATTTTCTGGTTTCAGCCTTCTTTTCTTCCTTTTGGGGATTCTTGCTGGTTTGCCATTTCAACAAATCCCCAAAACTGGATTCAAAGGGATGATATAGATTAGTGAACCTTCCTTTGTCATCCAATGGATTTCCCTTCCAATCTTCAGTAGGCAGTACTGTACGGAGTTCAGGATTTGAAGAAAATCCTTTTTCAGATGATGTAGCCTGTCCTTTTAATAGGTAAATCATAAAGAGTGGAATCAATAAGGCCCAAATAAAGTTTTTTATGCGCATATCAGTAATTCCTAACCCCCATCTTTTAATAAAAGTTTATGCAGACAGTAGATGTTGGATCAATTCTGAAGGTGTTTCGATTTTTGAGGCTTTTTCGTCTTCCAATTCCCTTTTCAGTTCATATTCGAGTTCGAAGATCAACCCATCGACAAACATTTTGTCCATTTGGAGCTCTCTGTAGAAGTTGGCGGATTTTCTTTTGCCTGTTAAAGGGATGCCATAAGTATTGAATACACTGATGGCTTTTTTCATGTTGGTTATTGTTTTCATTTTTCTAGAGGTAAGATGATCTGATTGCTTGGGATAAAATCCAAAAATATAACGTTGTAATTAGTGGTTTGTTGGATGTGGTTTTGATATTTATGATTTTTTAAGGAATTAGGTTTCATACTTTTGCTATTCTTAAGGCCGATGTGAGTGTCTCACTCACATTCATACACCAAATGCGAGTGTTTCCACTCATATCCTTGTGATGTTGAATTCATTATTACAAAGCCTTTCAACTTATGATGGCAACAAAGGACATATAGTTGCTTGTGGTCCATAGTTTGTAATTCTTACAGAAATATCGCCCTCCTGTACAAAAGCCGTGACGGATACTTTTTGGGTTTTGTTGTAGAGATCAAGATATAAGAATAAAACTACCCCTACCGAAGCAATAAAAATGTCGGAGCATGAGGTTAGATATTAATAAATAATATGAAACATACCGATTTATAAAATTATCTTGTAAATACTTTGATCAGAAATAATCCATAATCTAATTGTTAATTACATAGGTTTAAATACTCATCGAGATAAAAAGGCCTCAACTGCATCCAGGTTGTTGAGATCAATCCTCGCACTTGCCAACCTGCCAGCTACCATGCCGCTTATGATCAAATACCTAAATGTTTGTGTTGGTACAATTGTATTATAAACGACCGGTATATTCCCTTCGTAATTTCTGGAAAAATAATAACTAATGATTATCTTATTAAGATTATATCCAAAATTATAATTCCTGTGGTACACGGTTATAGGACCTTCCAGACCTTGGTAATGGTGAGGTAAACCTGTCCACATCCAAACCGAAAATGAGGAGTTTACCGGAACACGCATGTAAACGAGCACCATGCCATTATCAAACACGTCTTGGGTTATTTCAGGATCATTGATAGTGGACACCTTTGCTAAAATAGAATTCATTTGAGGATTACCTGTAGTCGTCATCACCCCATAAGTGCCATTAACATAATCTGTGTTGGTAAGGGTGACTATCTTCGAGATGATTTGGATAATACCGTCCGCACCCGCCTCTCCTTGTGGACCCTGCTCTCCCTGAGGGCCTTGTTCTCCCTGAGGGCCTTGTTCTCCCTGAGGACCCTGCTGTCCTAGAGGTCCCTGTGGACCCTGAGGTCCTCGTTCTCCTCTAGGTCCTTGTTCTCCTTGGAGTCCCCGAGGACCTTGCTCACCCCTTTCACCCCGCTCTCCACGAAGGCCTTGTTCACCTTGAACACCTTCCGGGCCTTGTTCTCCCTCAGGTCCTTCAAACAGGTTACAACTTACAAAAAGATAGAAAATCAATGGAATCAATAGGCGGGAGGGAAAAAAAGAGGAAAGATTCAT
Source organism: Aquiflexum sp. (assembly GCF_041751335.1). Taxonomy (GTDB): domain Bacteria; phylum Bacteroidota; class Bacteroidia; order Cytophagales; family Cyclobacteriaceae; genus Aquiflexum. The sequence continues at coordinate 25,641 of NZ_JBGSXS010000439.1, read as the reverse complement.
GGTCGTGGTATTTAATTTTTGAGGAGATATATGAAGTTGTAAATCATGCCTTCCGAATGGCTTAGGCGTTGATTATCAAAACAATATATGTATTTCATGATTTAATTCAAAATTAAATTTTTCCCTTTTACTTTTTCAAATCTTTCCAAAACACCGCAAGGCCTTTGTGAGTGTCTCACGCTCTTCTATTTCAAAAGGCTTTTCGAACTACTTTTTACTTGGTACTTCGTACATTGTACTTCCCCTCAATTACCCAACCCTCGGCGGCAATAGCTTGTAAACTACAGGTGTCACAATTCTAGAAAGTAATGTAGAACTGATCAAACCTCCGATCAGCACAATCGCCAAAGGCGAAATCAATGGATTGGTTGACCACGCAATTGGCATGAGTCCACCTATTGCTGTCAGGGTAGTCAATACTATTGGCAAGAAGCGTATTTCACCTGCCTCCCGTATAGCTACATCCAAAGATTTTCCTTCTTTTCTCAACTGATTTGTGAAGTCCACCAACAATATTGAATTCTTAACTTCTATCCCTGCCAAAGCGATCAAACCTATGATGGCCACAAAGGACAAAGAGTTGCCAGTCAACCACAATGCAGTCAATGCACCCACCATTCCCAATGGAATGACTGAAAGGACTATGATGGTACTTTTGAAGGTTTTGAAGAGTAGGATCAAAACTGCGATAAAGAGGAATACTGTTACAATAATGACCGTTTGAAAACCACCAAATGATTCCTCCCTTGTCTCCGCCTCTCCGGCAACTTTATAGGAATAGCCGTCAAGGAATTCCATGTTTTTGATTTTGCTTTCTACATCACTGATCACCCGCTCTGCAAGAAATCCTTCCTGTACAAATGCCGTGACAGAGACAGTCCTTGTTTTGTTATAGTGGTCAATATATAATGGTGAACTTTCCAAAACCAAATCAGCAATCTGCCTGATCGGGATGGCCGCTCCTTGGTTGTTATTGATAAATAACCTGTCAAAATTAACGAGGGAAGCCCTTTCTTCTTTGGGGCTTGTCAGGATGATTTCCTTTTTATCACCATTGGCATCTGAATAGGAACCCATTTTCAATCCGGCAATTGCCATTCTTACAGATCTGTCCACATCAACAATATTGACCCCCAATGATCTTGCCTTATCCTTTTGAATTGCCACCCGGATGTCAGTTTTTAGATTGCTGACAGGATTGTCGACATAGATTGTTCCCGGAGTTTGTCGGATCAACTTTTCGGTTTTTGAAGCCAAGGTTCTCAGGTTGTCAAGATTTTCACCTGAAAGTCTGATTTCAACAGGGGCAGTGACAGGTGGACCTTGCTCAAAGTTTTTAACTTCTATTTTTGCTCCTGCATAATTGTCAAACCTGTTTCTAAGGTCTTCTGTAACCCTTATTTTTTCAGTGACAGATGTGTTTGGCTTTAATTGGACAAAAATCTGTGCAAAATCCGTCCTTTCATTTTCCGGTATGACATTGTAATAGATTCTTGGATTTCCTTTTCCAACATTGGTGGAAAAGAAATCTATTTCGGGAATGTCTTTCAATGCCCGCTCAACTTCCCTGCTGACTTCATCTGTACCGCCGATTTTGGTCTGAATGGGGGTTATGATATTGATCAAAAACTGAGGTTTTTCAGATGCGGGAAAAAGGCTAAATCCAATAATTGGGAAAATTGCCAACGAGGAACCGAATATCAGCAAAGCACCTACCAAAGTCTGAACAGGTTTCCTAAGGGATCTTTCCAACAAAGGGGCATAACTTTTTGAGATCGCATTTTGAAGTACCCTAAGAAAAAGGTTTCCCTGATGTCCTGCTGCGTGCTCCTTAAGCAGCCTGCTGGCCAAAAAAGGAATGATTGTAAGGGATACAAACATTGACGCCAAAACGCTCATGATGACTGCCATTGGTAAGCTTCGGATAAAGTCCCCTGAACCTTCGGGTAAAAAAACCAAAGGCATAAATGCGATAATCAGGGTGATGGTACATCCGACTACAGACAAGCCGATTTGTTTGGTGCCCAATAGGGTAGCTTCCATCCGGCTATGCCCTTCCCTTATCCACCGTTCGATATTTTCCACTACCACAATGCTGTCATCCACCAAAAGACCCAAGGCTACAACCAAACCTACTATACTTAATTGGTTGAGACTGTAACCCAACAAATCAAGCAGGACTAATCCAATAGCAAGGGAAAGCGGAATGGAAATCATTACAATGGATGCAGCCCTTCCGCCAAGGGGCAACAAAGTGATGGACACCAAAAGAATGGCAATGATGAAATCAAAACCCAATCCCCCCAATCTTTTATTGACAAAATCTGCTTGGTCAAAAGCCAAAACCATGTCGATATTGGTTGGCAGCGTGGATTTGAAATTTTCAAGAACAGGTAGGTATTGCTCTTGCACCTGCGAGATATTGTTGCCCTCTTTTAATGCAGCAGTTACGAAAATGGATCTATAGCCATTGAGTCTTGTGATATGTTTGCTTTCATCAAAGTCCATGTGCACATGGGCAATGTCTTTTAAAGAGATGCTTTTACCCTGAACAGAATAGACCAAGGTATTGGCGATTTCATCCAGATTATTATAGTTACCGCTTGTTTTTACATTGAAGGCTTTGCTCCCTGCTTCAATTGTGCCTCCTGGTATATTGCCTATTTCACTTTGAATGCTACCCAGAACTGCCTGAAGTGGGATCCTCATTTGGGACATTTTATCAAGTTGGAGGTCTATCCTGACGATTTCTTCCGGGAGACCATATATTTCTACTTCTTTGAGTGCAGGGATTTTTTCCAGTTCTTTTTGAAGCCGTTCTCCATATTTTTTGAATGATTCCCTGGAACTGTTTTCACTGATAAGTCCGATTTGCAGAATACTTACACCGGATGGAGTCACTTTATTGATGTCAATACTGAGAATATCCTGGGGAAGCTCTCCTCGCATGCTATTGATTTCACGGACAAGTTCCTGGTATTTGTCGTTTACATTGCTCTCGTATTTGTACTCCACATTGAGTACGGCAACACCATCCCTGATTTTGGTTTTGATGCGTTTGATATCTTCAAGTGCATAGATTCTTTTTTCAATCGGATCTACGATGAGCTCTTCCATGTCCTCAGGACTTGTACCCGGGTAGACCACAATCACCGGGAACTGTGGTGCATTTGTGGAAGGGTCTTCACTTCTTGGCATATTGAAGAAAGTGGTTATGCCAAGCGCAATGGTCATCAGAAAAATCACCAGGGTAAACTGGTAGTTTTTAACAGCAAAGTTTGAGATACGCATATCAATTCCGGATAGAGATGGAGGATTGGTCACTGAGGTAGGCACTTCCGGCAACAATCAATTGATCATAACCTTCAAGTCCACTGATTATCTGCACTTTGTCCGGATAAACCCTGCCCAGAACCACACTTATTTTTTGTGCTGTTTCATTGTCTTTTGTAACAAAAACAAAACCTTTACCACCATTGGCATCCAAAATGGCTTCATAAGGAATATACCAAGTTGGTTGGCTAGTGCTGGAATGGATCATCGCAGTGCCGAACATGCCACTTGCCAGGTACTCAGGTGCTGTTTCCGAAAATTCTAATTCAACCAAATAGGTACCCGTCATAGCATCCGCAACTTTCGCTTTTCTTTTGACTTGAGCCTGATAGGGTTTGTCAGGTTGAACGGGGGTAGTGATTTCAACTTTATCCTCTTCCTGAACAGTGGCCCAATCACGGTCACTCAGTGCCACTTTCAATTTCCAGTTTCCTTTTCCAGTGCCATTGGTCTGTAAAACAGGACTTCCCGAAGATATCTGTTGGCCGGGATTCGCGAATTTCTTGAGCACATAGCCATTGCTTACGGCCCTTATCAGCGAATAATCCTGGTTGAATTGCGCAGCCTGTAGGTTTTGGGAGGCAATGTCCAACGCTGTTTTGCTGTTTTGGGATTGTTCCAAAGTAGCTACCGAATCAGCCAACAACCGTTGAACTCTCTCGTAATCCCTTAATGCTTTTTCATAGCCCAATTCTGCCTGTGCAACCCCGGTATTGATTTCTGTCAAATCCAAGGTGGCAAGTAATTGGCCTTTTTTAATGTAATCTCCTTCTGATACCAAAATTTGATTGATGATTCCACCTGTCTTGAAGGATAGTAATGTTTCATCATCGGTGGTGAACTGACCCGTCCCCTGAATGTCCATTTTATTTTCAGACAATTCTATGGAGGTTATTTTGACAGGGATACTGCCCTGAGGAATTGCATTATTAATGGCTTTACCATCAGTTCCGCAGGCATTTACTATTAGGATGCCAGGAATGAGGAGTAGGAAGGTTGGGATAAAACGTTTCATGGTTATGTTATTTCAATGTTTCTAATTCTCTTTCTAATTGTGCTACAGCACTCAGCAATCCATAATTTGCAATGGTTACTTTGAGCTCGGATAAAGTAAATTGGTTTCTTGCGTCAATAAATTCAATCAGGGAATTGGTACCTTCCCCAAATCCTTTGTCTATCAGCCTCAGGTAAGAGGAGGCGGATTTAAAGTTGCTTTCGGCAGATTGTTTTGCAGCACTTGCAGCCTTGATGTTGTTTTTGGCAGTTCTGATGGACATGTCAATCTGATTTTCCAATAATTCTGTTTTATAGGAAATTGCATCGATTTCATTTTTGGTGCGATTGATTTCAGTCCTGTTTCTTCCACCTTGAAAAACAGGAACTGATATATTCAGGCCAAAAAGTGCATATCGGCTTTGTTGAGAGTAATCAAAATCAAATCCCTGCATTCCGAGGTCTATAAATGTGTTCAATCTGGGAACCGCAAAATTTCGGTTCATTCTGAGTACAGTTTCCCGGATGTTTTTGGCTGTTTCTATTTTAATCAATTCTGCCCTTTGTGAATAATCTTCCTCTTGAAGTAATCTTGAAATTTCCTGTTCTTGTATTTCCTGAATTTCAAAGCTCACTTGGGATTGAAGGGGTCTATTGATTAAAAAGTTGACGTAATATGCAGCATTTGCCATTTTGTTTTCTGCTTCAATCAATTGGGCGCTGATGTTTTCCACTTCACTTTCAGCCCTGAGTACCTGTGCAGGTAGACCTTTGCCATTTGCCAAAAGAGACCGGTTGTCTTTTAAATTCTGCTCAACCAGTATTTTTGATTCTTCCAAAATCTGTTTGGCGGTATAGGCAAGACAGAACTGGTAATAGGCCTGTTTGATGTTTTTTACGAGTTCGGCTTTATAGATTTCTATTTCATATTCTTCCAATTTGACTGATTGTTGTCGGATGAGTTTATTGAAATGCAGGTCGGGATTGATAATAGGGTAGGTTACCCTGAATCGGGCGTCATAAAAGTTGTTCGGTAGGAACTGTTCTTCTACATTTTCCAACTGAGGAAAGACCTGTCTATCTGTCAGTGTATTTAAGGTAGAATAAACACCATTTAATAAATCTCCCAATGGAAGAATTATTGCCCTTCCCCCATTTGCCAAGGTATAATTGGCACCAAAGTCAACTGTTGGGAGGAAAAAGCTTTTCGCGTCATTTAGCGCTAATAAGCTTTGATCCAGAGATATATTCCTGTCTTTGAGGATAAGATTGTTTTGCAAACCTTCAGAAACATACTCTGATAGGATTTTCTGGGCTTGGCCTTCTATTATTATTCCAAAGAGAATAAGGAGCCATAGGATGTATTTTTTGTGAGAGGAAATCATATTTATTACATTGTTATTTATTTGAACACTGTTTAACTTATAGTCAAAAAAATACTAGAGTTTATCCAAGACCATCAGAAATGATTGATAGCTGTTTTCAACAATATTTTCAACTTCAGAAACTTCAAGGATATTGACTCTTTTTCTGATTTTCAATGAAACCATTCCATGTACTGTCGCCCAGATCATAAATGATAAGGGCTCTAATCTATGGCCTTGGAAATGGCCTTTTTGCATACATTCTTTGACTGTAATTCTTAATTGATTGAAGCTGGAGTCTCCTTCGGACCAACATAAATCATCTCTGGTTTCCAGATGGTCGATCGGTGCTTCGATGATAAACATCAAATCGTACATATCTTCATTTGTCAATCCAAATTCCAGGTAAATTTTGCCCATTGCCCTCAAACGGCTCATTGGGTCCACTATAGCTGATAAAATACTCATTCGTTTCCTGAGTTCCTGAAAACCTTCAGTATGCAGCGCATGGAAGATCTCATTCTTGTCTTTAAAATAATGGTATATTATCCCGGGACTATATTCAATTTCGTCTGCAATGTTACGGATAGAGGTTTTCTCAAAGCCCCTTTCAAGAAAAAGTTTCTTTGCAGCTTTGAGAATACTGTCTTTGAGTTCTTCCTTCTCCCGTATTTTTCTTTCTACTAGTCCCATCAATGCTTTTTAGACACTCAAATATAATTGAACAGTGTTTAAAATTCCAAAATTATTGATTAATTTTTTTAAAATAATTTTAAATAGAAGATCTATCATATTATTTAAACTATCAAAAACCTCCTAGTTGGTCCAAGAATTATAAGAGGTGATTTTAACGTGCTTTTTTTTTTAATGCCAATCAAAGAACTATCATATCCCCTTATACTAATACATTTTGTTTCCACCTGAAAAAAACATAATTTCCTTTCTCACATGAATAACTCCCCAAAAACCTTAAACCTATACCGATGAATTCAAGAAGAGACTTTATACAGAAACTTACTGTTGGCGCAGGTATTCTCCCCATGGCCTTTAGTTTTACACCATTCGAAAAGCAGCATCAATACATTCCGGATGTGCAGGACGGGCCTGTATTGAAAGTCGCCATCATGGGATTGGGTAGCTATGGGAATAGGGTAGCAGAGGCCATGAAAGACTGTAAGCGTGCAAAAGTAACAGGAGTCATCAGCGGCACACCTTCCAAAATAAAAGAATGGCAGTCTAAGTATAATATCCCTGTTAAAAACTGTTATAACTACGAAAACTTTGATGCCATCAAAGATAATCCTGATATCGATGCGGTCTACATTATCACCCCCAATGCCCTGCACCATGGTCAATGTTTGAGAGTTGCTGCTGCGGGTAAACATGTCATCTGTGAAAAGCCCATGTCTATCAATGCCAAAGAAGGGAAGGAGATGGTCGATGCCTGTAAAAAAGCAGGAGTTCATTTACTGATTGGATATAGGATGCATTTTGAAGCCAACACTTTGGAAGTGATCAGATTGAGGAAGGAAGGGGAATTCGGAACAGTGAAATTTTTTCAGGGACTTACAGGTTTTAAAATCGGTGACCCGACACAGTGGAGACTCGATAAGAAATTGGCAGGTGGCGGTGCCATGATGGATATTGGTATATATTCCATCAATGGTTCAAGATATATGGTAGGAGAGGAACCAATCTGGGTCACTGCCCAAGAGGTGAAAACTGATCCGGTAAAATTCAAAGAGGGAGTAGATGAGACAATTACATTTCAATTGGGATTCCCAAGTGGGGTGGTAGCATCCTGCCTTTCAACTTATGCCATCAGCTATTTGGATAAATTTTTCTTAGTTGGAGATAAAGGTTTTGCCGAAATGCAACCATCAACCGGATATGGTCCGATTAAAAGTTGGACGAACAAGGGCCGTTTGGATATGCCACACGTGACGCATCAGACCACGCAGATGGACCAAATGGCTGCTATTATATTTGATGGAAAAAAGCCGGTTGTGCCTGTTGATGGTGAAGAGGGATTGAAAGATATGAAAATCATAGATGCCATATTCAAGGCTGTCAAAAGCGGTGAAAAAGTTGCTTTGAAGCTTTAGTGTTATTTATGTGAACCAGAAAAGAGACAAAAGAGAACAAAAGGAATTTTTTAAAGAATTCATGAATTCTGTGTATTTAAATATATCAATTTTTCGGATAATTAATTTGTTATTAATCGATTTGACTCCAAAAAATTTTGTTGACTTTCGACACTTTTGTGGTTCAGAATTTTATTGAACTTAACCTATGAATGCAATCAATTTTAGAAAAACTAAATTTTTTAAAACTTAACAAATAATTAACATTTGGTCTATTTTTTTTGCTTACCCTTCTCTCTAAATTTCGTACTTAATTATGAATTTTATGAGAAAAATAATTTTAGTCTTTTTCCTAATTATGGGAGGAGTTTATAATGGTTCGTTTGCACAAAGTAGCCCGCCATTGAGGTTCTTGATAGGTGGAGCCTTGGAACTTGGGGGCGATGAAGTCGCTACGATAACTTTCACAAATGGTCAGTCTCAAAAGGTGAATGCCGGTCAAGGAATATCCTTGGGAGTAGGTGCTGAATATGCTATCCCTAATCTGGAAAACTGGAATATTTTGGGAAATTCTTCGATGCAAATCAAGAGTTTTATTCCAGCTTGTTGGGACGCTGGGGTTTTTATTTAGTTTTTCAAAGAAGGTCAATTTATATTTCCTCAAGTACAAGTTCTTTTTCAGGAACGGGAACTCGTGCTACCTCCTCCAAAAACCGATTGGTTTCATTCAATACCCCTTCCCAGTCTTTAGAAGTGATATCAGATGCGATGACATGATCTCCTGATTCGGGAAATTCCTTTTTGACCTTGAGTTTATCGGGGGTATTTACCTGTTCAAACATTTCCAGCATTTTGGGCACTGAAACCACCTTATCTTGTTCTTCCTCATTTTTGTAGTAGTAGGCTAAAAAAAGTGGTGTATTTATTTTATTGAAAGTTTCATTGTTCATCTTACTTCTCAGCAACACCGCCAAACTTCTGTATCCGTTGAGATGATATTCTCGGGACCAGTATTTAGCTTTTTCACCCTTCCGGTTGTTGATAATGGCACCGTTCTCATATTGGAATTTTTCAGCCAAATAAGACAGCCATGGTTTAAAAAATATCTCCAATCCACCGCCATATTCCATGATTGCAGGAGAATACAGGACCAAGGCCTTCATGTCAGGCCGCTCTGAGGCAAGGACTAAAGACAAAGCCCCTCCCATAGAGGTTCCTATTACGATCACTGAATCTCCAAGACTTTTACCTACCATATAAGCCTCCCTTACTTCATCAACCAACTTTTGGGCGGTTGAATGTTTGAATGCATCGGGTCGGGAAATGCCATGCTCAGGAAGTCTGATCAGATAAAGGTTTGCTCCAAAATGGGAGGCAACCTCCCTGTGGACAGGATGTCCTTCTTTCTCACTTGCCCCAAAGCCATGGACATATACAATGGAATAGGGAGTTTTGCTTTTATTGAGACTATCGGCCCAGATTATTTTGGCCTCATTGTCAGGTTTTAATCCGTTAACTGTATCGTTTTTGAATCTGATAAATTCAGAAAGTTGGTTTAGTCTTGTAGGAACTTCAGGGTAGTCCCCATCCAGAACTTCTACTTTAGATTTAGGACCTAGCATATATACAATAGCCAATATAATGGCCAAGGACAGGATTATTTTTAAAGCTTTTTGCATCTGCGATTTGAGTCAAGTAAAAGTAAAGCTAAAGCCTTGAAATCATTTTCCCAATCTCAAAGTTGGTTTTAACAACATATTCCGTGTTAAAAAATGTAATTAGAATTAAATAGCACTATTTTGATTACTTTTGAACAACAACCAAGTTTGAATTTAAAGATGAAAAACAATTTGTTTTTTCCCATTTCAGTGATTACGCTCCTAATATTTGAGGCATGTAATTCTTCTGAGAAACCATCCTATCAAATCGAGAAGGAAGATGTCGAATCGCATATCATTCATTTATCCTCGGATGAATTTAAGGGTAGGAAACCTTTTACCGAAGGGGAGACTAAAACCTTAGCGTATTTAGAACAAGCCTACCGCGATTTGGGCCTTGAACCTGGTAATGGGGATAGTTATTTTCAGGAGGTGCCCATGGTTTCGATATTTTCAAAGCCTGCACCTTCTATGACCATCAAATCCAAAGAAAAGAAGATTGAATTAAAAGGTTTGGAAGATTACGTGATCTGGACCCAACGTACAGATTCATTATTGACAATTGATGAAGTTGAATTGGTTTTTGCCGGCTATGGCATTGTAGCACCGGAGTATGGTTGGAATGATTATAAAAACATAGATGTCAATGGTAAGATTGTGGTGTTGTTGGTCAATGATCCTGGTTATGGTACGGAAGATGTCACTTTATTTAGGGGCAATACGATGACTTATTATGGCCGATGGACTTATAAAATGGAAGAAGCGGCGAAACAGGGTGCATTGGGAATTTTGATAATTCATGAAACAGGTCCCGCAGGATATGGCTTCAATGTTATTCAAAATAACTGGAACACTTCTAGACTCTCCTTAGATATTAGAAATAATCCAACCTATCAAGCCATGTTTGAGGGGTGGATTACCAAGCCTGTAGCAGGTCAGTTGTTTGCCATGGCAGGTTTGGATGAGACTGATCTTTTTGAAAAAGCCAAAAAATCTGATTTTCAGGCTATTCAAATGAATTTAACGGCCAGTACCTCGATGGAGGTCGAGGCTGAATACAATGTTTCAAAAAATGTGATAGCCAAAGTCACCGGAACTAAATATCCCGATCAATATACAATTTACACTGCCCATTGGGATCATTTGGGTATAGGTACTCCTGATGAAACGGGTGATAGTATTTACAACGGTGCATGGGACAATGCCAGCGGAACAGCTGCACTTTTAGGATTGGCCAAAGCTTTTAATGCTGAAAAACCGGAACGGTCCGTGGTGTTTTTGACGGTGACAGCAGAAGAACAGGGATTATTGGGATCTTTATATTATGCCCAAAACCCAATCTTTCCCAAAGAAAAAACAGTTGCCAATATCAATTTGGATGGATTAAATCCTTATGGTAAAATGAAGGACGTTCCTATCATTGGCATGGGGCAGTCCGAGTTAGAAGATATTTTGAATGTAGAACTCGAAAAGACCGGAAGATATAGTGTCGGGGAATCTATACCCTCAGCTGGTTGGTATTTTAGATCTGATCACTTTAATTTTGCCAAAATCGGGATTCCAGCTTTGTATCTTGGTATCGGTATAGACCATGTAGAAAGCGGAAAAGAATTCGGAAAGCAGCTTGAGGAAAAATATAACTCAGCGGTTTATCACAAACCTTCTGATAATTATGATCCCGAAAACTGGGATTATGAAGCCATGCTGGGCGATATACAGCTTTTATATGAGGTAGGTAAAAAGTTGTCCAATAGTACTGATTGGCCAAATTGGAAAGAGGGTTCTGAATTCAAGACTATTAGGGATGGGTATATGAAGAGGTAGGTTTTTCAGTAGCAGTGTTCAGTCTCAGTTGGAAGTGTTCAATCTCAGTTGGCAGTTATCGGTGTTCATTAGGCAGGGTCCATAAATAGTGACTGGCTACTTCCAAATGAAAATTAAACTGCAAACTCCCTACTGTAAACTGAACACTGCAATCTACAAACTGCCCACTGAATTCTGTAAACTAAACACTGAATACTGCCAACTGAATACCGCTCACTGTGACTGTAAACTGCAAACGGCCTACTGTAAACTGAACACTGAAAAGTGTGCATTACAAACTTTTTCTACAACGGTATAAACTTTTTATAAATCAATACCGTTATCAGCTTATTATTTCCCAAATTATGGAAAACATTCTAAAGAAAATACGGGTGGATATTAATGAGGATATATTTCTCAAAGATCCTTTAAGTTCCGATTTGGGAAAGGAAATTATTCGGCAATCTGTGAATATGATGATTGAATTGGGATTTGAGCATTTCAACTTCAAAAAGCTTTCGGCCCGAATAAATTGTACTGAAACAGCTATTTATCGATATTTTGAAAACAAACATAAACTGTTACTGTTTTTGACTTCTTGGTATTGGGGATATTTGGAACAGAATGTGGTTTTTGGAACCGCCAATTTACTTGATGCAAGAAAAAAACTGGAAATTGCCATTCAAATTTTAGTAAAAGGCCCCATATTTACTCAAAATGATTTTATTGATCCTTTGACCTTGAAAGTGCTGTTGACTGATGAGGCAGCCAAGGCATTCATGACAAAAGAAGTTGATGAAGAATATAAAAAAGGTTTCTTCAACCATTATCACAAGCTTGGAGAGAGAATTTCAAAAATCATTTTAGAGATTAATCCGGATTTTGAATATCCTAAGACTTTGGTTTCAACAGTAATGGAATCAAGTTTTATGCAGTCTTATTATGCCAAGCATCTTCCCGGATTGACAGAACATCAGCCTGGTGATGACAAAAAAATTGACTTTTTCCACAACTTAGTTTTCAAAACCATAGAAAATGAAAATTGAATATACCATAACTCCTCTTAAAAGATTTCTTAGGCTCTTAAATGAGGAAAAAAATGAAGTCTATGCCATCTATTTTTATTCATTACTCAATGGTGCAGTTTCTTTGATTTATCCTTTGGGAATTCAAGCGATCGTCAATTTTGTCCTTGGAGGAAGGGTCAGTACGGCTTGGTTGATTATGATTTTGGTGGTAGCAGTTGGGATTACATTTGGAGGGTTCTTGCAGATTTCCCAATTGTATCTGACAGAAAAACTTGAACAGAGAATTTTCACGAAAGTTGGTTTCAGTTTCGCTTACCGACTTCCAAAACTGAAACTTGATGCACTTCTGGATAAACACCCCCCGGAACTTGTAAACAGGTTTTTTGATGCTGTAAATCTTCAGAAAGGTGTTTCCAAGATCCTTATTGATTTTTCGTTTGCCATGGTTCAGATTTTCTTTGGAATGATTTTGCTTGCCGTGTATAATATTTTCTTTTTGATTTTCAGTTTGTTGCTTATTTTCTTAGTTGTTTTGATTTTCTATTATACGAGTCCCAAAGGGATGGAAACAAACCTTAAGGTTTCTACCAAAAAATATGAGGCAGCTTATTGGTTAGAAGAAATAGGCCGAACAATGGCGACGTTCAAGCTTGCTGGCAATTCAAAATTACCGTTTTTCACCATAGACAAAATATTGCAGTCTTATGTGGATTTCAGAAACAAACACTTTGCTGTACTTGTCTTCCAATACAAAGTAATGATTGCTTTCAAAGCTTTAATTGTAACCACCTTGTTGGTAGTAGGTAGTTTGTTGTTGATAGATAATCAAATTAGTATTGGTCAATTTGTTGCCGCGGAAGTCATCATAATTTTAATTGTAAGTTCTGTTGAAAAGATTATCCTTTCTCTTGATGCTGTTTATGACACACTGACAGCCACCGAAAAAATTGGTCAGATCATGGATCTCCCAATGGAAAGACAACAAGGAACAGAAAAATCTTTAAATACCAACAACGAGAGTCTTCAGTTTGAGGTTAGAAACCTTAGCTTCAAATCGAAAATTTCTGTTAATGACGTATTGGATAATGTTTCCTTTGAGCTGAACCCAGGGGAGAAGGTGATCTTAACTGGAAAAAGTGGAAGTGGGAAAAGTGCCTTGATGTATTTGATTTCAGGTTTATTTAGTGACTACAGGGGTCGTATTATAGTAAATGGCTTACCGATTGACACTATGAATCTTGAAAGGTTGAGGGGATTTATTGGGGACAGTCTTTCTCATCAGTCGGTATTTCATGGCAGTATTTATGATAATATTACCTTGCACAAAGAAGTCGAAGATGCCCATGTGCGGGAAATCATTGAATTGGTGGGCTTAAAGGAATACATCTATTTACTCCCGGAAGATTGGGATACGATTATGCTTCCCGAGGGAAAAAATCTTAGCAAAGCAATCATCAGCAAGATAGTTTTGGCAAGGTGTCTTGTAAATCTCCCAAAGGCTTTACTCCTTGAAAATTTGGTAACTTATTTAGACCCTGAAGAGAAAGAAAGGGTTTTGGACTATATACTCAATGGAAAATGGACAGTTTTGATGATGGCGGAAGATGATGACACGATAAAAAAATTTCCAAGAGTTTTGAAATTGGATATGGGAAAACTGGTGTTTGACGGTAGTAGTGAAGATTTTATAAACAATATCAAAAATTAATTCCTCAATAAGATGATTGGTATTTCAAAGAATAAGATAGGCACCGATTTCTCTTTTGAAGGCTTTAAAAGTTTTGGGATGACCATTCCCAAAGATGAAAGTAAAAAGAGAATTAGGATATTGTTGTGGTTTTTGATTGGGACTTTTTTGTTCCTTTTTCTACCGTGGACTCAAAACGTGAGGACGAAAGGTTTTGTAACGGCTTTAAGGCCTGACCAAAGACCACAAACTGTCCACTCCATCATTGCAGGTAGAATAGAAAAATGGTACGTGGCAGAAGGTGAATATGCTCAGAAAGGAGATACGGTATTGCTGGTATCTGAAATCAAAGACGATTATTTTGACCCATTGCTTTTAGACAGGACTAGACTGCAGGTAGATGCAAAAAATCTTTCTGCAAAATCCTATTTTGAAAAAGTAAAAGCTTTGGAAGTACAGATTCAGGCATTAAAAGAAAATAATGTCCTCAGAATAGAGCAGGCCGAAAATAGATTGAAAATGGCTGAATTGCAGGTGACTTCTGACAGCATCAGATTTGAACAGTCCAAGGTAAATTTCAAAGTAGGTGTTGACCAACTAAAGCGTGCCGAAAGTCTTTATAAAGAAGGATTGAGGTCTCTTACCGATTTTGAACAAAGAGAACTTCGTTTTCAGGAGGTACAGACAGGATTGATTGCATCTGAAAATAGCCTTTTACAAAGTATCAATGCGAGGATAGCTGCCCAAATAGAAATGAATGCCATAGATAATGATTTCAAAGACAAAATGGCTAAGGCAAGTGCTGATATGTATCAGGCGATGTCTTCCCAATATGATGCTGAAGCAACAGCTACTAGTTTGGAAAATCAATATGCTAATTATGAAGTTCGGACCGGGTTCCGACATATTCTTGCCCCTCAGGAAGGATATATTACCCGTGCGATTCAGGTTGGTATAGGTGAAACAATTAAAGAAGGTGCGGAAATTATCAGTATTCTCCCTGGTAATGCCCAGTTGGCAGTAGAAATGTATGTTGCCCCAGTAGATTTTCCATTAATACGAATAGGCAATAAAGTACGGTTTATTTTTGATGGTTGGCCCGCGATTGTATTTTCAGGTTGGCCTCAGATTACCAATGGTACTTTTGGTGGAGTGGTTCAGGCAATAGATAACTTTTCGAGCCCGGATGGCAATTATAGGATCTTGGTTGTGGAAGATCCAGAAGAGCAGCCATGGCCCAATGCCCTGAGGATTGGTTCAGGTGCTGACGGAATCTCCTTACTCAATGATGTCCCATTGTGGTATGAAATATGGCGTCAGCTCAACGGTTTCCCGCCAGATTATTATACTTCCAGGGAAAAGGCTGAAAACAGAAAAGAAGGTAAATGATGCGTATAATATTTGTTTTAATTGCAATAGGGTTTAGCCTCCAATCCTATGGTCAGCAAATACTTACCTTTTCGGAATATATGGAATGGGTGAGAGATTATCATCCCGTAGCAAAACAGGCTGAAGTTACCTTACGCTTTGGGGAACAGGAACTACGGGCCTCTCGGGGCGGGTTTGATCCTTTTGTTTATGCAGATTATGATAGAAAACGATTTAAGAATACCAATTACTTTGACAAAAGGGAAGCAGGTATAGTCGTTCCTACTTGGGCAGGAGTAGAACTTAAGGGGCTTATTGAACAAAATACAGGTTCATTGTTGAATCCTGAACTTGAAGTGCCTGATGATGGTCTGATTGCTTTGGGAGCTTCTGTTAATGTTGCCCAAGGCTTATTGATTGACAGGAGAAGAGCGGCGCTGAGACAAGCTCAGATTTATGTTGAATCTACCAAAGCCGAAAGACAATTGATTCTCAATGACCTTTACCTTGACGCGACGGAGACTTATTGGAATTGGGCTGCAGATTTTAGGAATGTAGTTATTTTGCAGGAAGGGGTGGAACTCGCAGAACAAAGGTTCGAAATGGTCAAAGAAAGTTACATCCAAGGAGATTTCCCTGCTATTGATACTGTGGAGGCATATACACAGGTGATGGACAGGATTTATAGGTTGCAGACAGCTCAGATCAAGTTTTTTCGGTCAACTCAGTTTGTAAATACCTTTCTATGGGATCAGAATGAAGAACCTGTGGAATTATTGGAGTCTACTTTTCCGGAAGATGTGCTCAATGAAATGGTCTATGATTACAGTAAGGAATCTTTGAGGGAATATGTACTGCTTCATCCTGACCTGAGGTTGACAGATTTTGACATTGAGTCTTTGATGGTTGAGCGGAGATTTAAATCCAACATGTTATTACCTGTACTGAAAGTCAATTACAACTTCTTATCTGAAACTTTCAATCAATTTGGCAATTCACCATTTCTCGAAAACAATTATAAAATGGGGTTAACCTTTAGTATGCCTTTATTTTTGAGAAGAGAAAGGGGAGAATTGGGACTAACAAGGGCCAAAATTGATTTTCAAAATCACCAAAGGGATTTGAAATTAGTTCAACTCAAAACCAAACTTGAAAGCGAGATTTTTAATTTTGAAACAGTGGAACAACAATTAGTGGTATTTTTCAACAATGTTAACGGACTGCAAAAATTATTGGATGGAGAAATGATTCGCTTTGATATCGGTGAAAGTTCACTTTTCCTTGTCAATGCTAGAGAAGTCAGCCTGATCAACGCACAGATTACCCTCAATGACCTGGCAGGGAGAAGAAAAGCAGCCTATGCGAAGCTGTTGAATGCAGCGGGTTTGGGATTTGAGGAGTAGGAGGGGAGAAGGGTGATAGATGTGTCACATCCTTAATTTTCTTGACACTTTTTTCATTCACAATCCCCAAATCTAAAATCTACCTTCATCCCTCATCCTTACCCCAGCTTCCATCCCTCTCTATACTTCCTCTTCACAAACTGATTGGCAGGTTCAAAATTGGTGATTTTCATATTTGGTCCGTCCCAAATCAATTTGATTCCTCTACCGGGATAATCAAACCTATTAGAACCATCAGGTCTTGGCATTCTATAATCATTACTTCTTATAGCAAGATTTCCCATCAAGACCGATTCAGTTAAAGGTCCTGCTATAGAAAATGGTGAGCTTAACTGATCGTACGCTTTACTTCCATATCCACTGATACAAGCGTCCACCCAGTTGCTATAATGCCCTCTATCTCCTTCTGGTACCCGATATAAAGTCTGGGGAACATTTATTTCCTCTGTTAAAGATGTTGGCAGCAGTTTTGGATCTCTTCCATAGGTGCCGCACATCATCTTTCCTTTGGTGCCTTCTATGATGACGCCATTTCCCCCATCACCCATGATTTCATTTGGTCCCAACTCTTCAGGTCTTGATGGTTGAATCCCACCATCCATCCAATGGAAGCTAAGGTCTTCCTTTCCCTCTCTTTTAAATCTCAAAGTAATGTGGGAAGACGGAGGGCAGCTATCCGGGAAATAGCCTCTTTGGAATTCGCCTACATATACTGAACCTACACTGCACTCAGCAGATACAGGATAACCTAATCCCAATACCCTAAAAGGTGGCTCCATGATATGACAGGCCATATCTCCCAAAGCTCCGGTACCATAATCCCACCAGCCTCTCCAATTGAATGGAATCAGATTGGGAACAAAATCTTTGTATGGAGCAGTGCCCAACCATAAATTCCAGTCCAAATCTGCCGGAGGTGTAGCTTGGTCACTTGGCCAAGGAATACCCTGTGGCCATACAGGTCTGTCAGTCCAACTCCAAACCCTGGTAGCTTCACCAATTAATCCTGCATTGTACCACTCCACCATTTTTCTTACGCCTTCACCTGATGAACCTTGGTTTCCCATTTGAGTGACAACTTTATATTTTTCGGCAGCTTCAGTTAATATTCGGGCTTCATAAATATCATGGGTAAGCGGTTTCTGCACATAGACATGCTTTCCTAACTGCATCGCAGCCAAAGCCTGAATGGCATGCATGTGGTCGGGAGTAGAGACGGTTACTGCATCAATGTTTTTATGCTCATTGTCAAGCATGGTTCTGAAATCCCTGTAATACTTTGCTTTTGGATGCGCTTCTACGCTTCCTTTTGCTCTGGAATCATCCACGTCGCACAAGGCTATAAAATCTGCTTTCCCACTGTTGAAGACTCCTCTTACATCTCCGCTTCCCATTCCTCCAACACCTATACCTGCAACCCTCAAACGATCCGATGGGGCAATAAAACCCGGACCTCCCAAGACATGTCTTGGGACTAAATAAAATCCTGCCAGAGCAGTTGCGGAGGCTTTGATAAAATCCCTTCTGGAATTATCTTTTTCTTTTAGTGATTCTTTTTTCATCAGGTTTCTTGTTTCAAGGATTTTTGGAATTATGTCAAATCGAAAATTCAATTTATTTAAAAAATCGGTTTTTGGACTGATTTATTTTTTGATTAGGAAAAAAGGAAAATAAACGGGATAAATGGAAGGGTTAAATTATTAGGCAAACAATTTATTAAATGGTTAAATCTTATTTAAAAATTTTAATTAAGTTTATAGCTTAATCAAATGACAAACCCACCATAATATATGAAAATAACTAAATGTTTTTCCTCAATTCTTTTGGTTTTGATAGCAGTCTGCTTCTCGTCCTGTTCGGAGGAAAAAGTAGCGCCATTAAGTACACACAGCATAATTCCTTTACCGACCTCTGTGGTTGAAAGTGAAGGAATATTTTCGATTAATAGCAACACAAAAATTGTAACCATAGGTGAACGATCACAGATAGTTTTAATTACTGAAAATTTCAAAAGTAGCGTATTTCACTTGACGGGTCTAAATCTCGGTTCCGCGGATCAAGAACAGGAAGATGCTATTATTTTTGAATTGAATTCAAGCTCAGGATTGGAGGATGAGGCCTACAAAATAGATATCAATAAAAATCAGATCAGAATAACGGCATCGAAACCTGCAGGATTGTTTTATGCTGCACAGACCTTTGCGCAGTTGATTCCATCTGATGGAGAGGAAATAAAAGGTACAAACAATCGCTTTTCTATTTCCGCAGGAATTATTGAAGACAAACCGGAATATGCTTATAGAGGAATGATGCTGGATGTGGCGAGACATTTTTTTACGGTGGAAGATGTGAAACACCTGATTGACCTGATTGCGATTTACAAAATTAATTACCTTCACCTTCACCTTTCAGATGATCAGGGATGGAGGATAGAAATCAAGTCATGGCCACTGTTAACCACTATTGGAGGTAGTACTCAAGTTGGTGGAGGCGAAGGGGGATTTTATACCCAAGAGGATTACAAAGAGATAGTCAAATATGCTCAGGATAAATTTGTAACAATTGTTCCTGAAATTGATATGCCGGGACATACAAATTCAGCCCTTGCTGCTTACGGTCAATTGAATCCCGGAATTACAGTCCCTGAAAAAGGTGCTATAACTTACGATAGAACCAATATAGGTGTGGATGGAATGGCAACTCCCTTGTACACGGGGACGGAAGTCGGTTTCAGTACATTGGCGACCAACAAGCCTATCACCTATCAGTTTGTCGAAGATGTTATAAGGGAATTGGCAGAAATCACCCCTGGCCCATTTATCCATATCGGAGGAGATGAATCCCATGTGACAGAAATGGAGGATTATATTCCTTTTATAGAGAAAGCACAGGACTTGGTCACCAAATACGGCAAGAGAACCATGGGATGGGATGAAGTGGCACATGCAAAATTGCTTCCCAGTAGTGTTGCCCAGTTTTGGGCGGTGGAAGAAAATGCGGTGATGGCCATAGAACAAGGTGCACAAGTGTTGATATCTCCTTCAAAAAAGGCATACTTGGATATGAAATACGATACCACCACACAAATAGGATATATCTGGGCGGCTTTGATTGAATTGGATGATGCCTATAATTGGGATCCTACCGAATTGAATGAAAACATCAAAAGAGAAAATATCCTTGGTGTAGAAGCCCCATTGTGGGCTGAAACCCTTAAAAGTAGGGAAGACATGGAGTTTCTAACATTCCCACGATTACCTGCCATTGCGGAAATTGCCTGGACAGCCAAAGATCTCAGAAGTTGGGAATCTTTCAGTACAAGGATAAAATTGCATGGTAGAAGGTGGGATGCTATGGGGCTTAATTATTATAAATCTCCAAAGGTCATTTGGGATTGAGAATTATTGGGGTTACCTGCTTTTTTGTCAGGAATGAGATTTGTTCTTGCCCTAGGTAAGATATTGGTGGATATTTGTAGATATTGGATATTGAATCCAAATCCATTGGTTTATTTGGAATCTTTAGGCATCTGACAAAATTACTTGTATTTAAAAAATTCGCTATTTATATAAAAATTATTCATATATGTACGCAATGATGCAGTAAAATGGTAAATTATTATAATTCTCGCCAGGAAACTTAAATGTCCGGTACATCGGACTTCGGACATCTGACTTCCAACCATGGCAAAATGATTATTCGGTTACTGGCAAAGAAGCGGATAAACCATTAAATCATTTAAAAAACTCTAAAAACATTTCGATTAGGGAGGGACTTTTTCCTAAATTTTTATCTTTAGGGTGAAATCACCGATTAAAAATGAAATTAAAGGATAAAGTGGTAATTATAACAGGCGCAACCTCTGGAATAGGAGAGGCTTGCGCTTTTGTTTTTGGAGCTCAGGGTGCAAAAATTCTTATTACAGGACGTTCTCAGGTCAAGCTTGACAATGTATTGCACAGGTTACAAAATCAAGGTATAGAAGCAGTAGGAGTATTGGCTGATGCAGCATCTATGGCAGATAACCAAAAGATGGCTGATGAGGCCATCAGGAATTATGGTAGCATAGACATATTGGTCAATAATGCAGGGATATCGATGAGGGCACTTTTTGAGAATCTAGAACTTGATGTATTTCACAAGGTGATGGATACCAATTTTTGGGGGACTGTCTATGCTACTAAATTTTGTCTTCCCCATATATTGAAAAGTAAGGGAAGTATTGTTGGTGTTTCCTCTATAAATGGTTATCGAGGAACTCCGGCCCGTACGGCCTACACAGCGAGCAAATATGCCATGAATGGTTTTTTTGAATCTTTAAGAACTGAAGTGATGAAAAGGGGTGTCCATGTGTTGGTGGCATGTCCTGGATTTACTGCTTCCAATATCCGAAACAATGCGCTGAAAGCCGATGGGACAATACAGGGAGAATCACCACGAGAGGAAAATAAAATGATGACTTCAGAGGAAGTAGCCAAGGAAATTTTAAAAGCAACAGTTGCCAGAAAAAGAGATATTGTATTGACAGGACAAGGGAAATTAGCCGTATTTTTAAACAAATGGATTCCGGGAATCATGGATGGAGTTGTTTACAATCACATGGCAAAGGAAAAAGATTCTCCGTTCAAATAATCACTTATGCTCAAAGATGTCCTTCAGATATACCTTAATCGATTGGTAGATCTTTCCAGTAGGAATAGATCCATCTATCTTTCAAGGTTGATATCTGGTCAAATGATTGATTTGAAGGAATTTGACTTTGTCAACCATCTTCCTGCCTTTGATTACATTAAGGAACTTATTGGTAAAAAAACCAGACTTCCTATTCTGCCCCTATCAGATCCAAGGGATAAAAACGTCAATTTACTTTCAACCCGAATTAAAAAACTTCAGCACTTGGTTAAATTGGCAGAAGCTGAAACAGGAGAAAAAAGTCTATATATAGGCTGGCCTTTTGTGGAAGGAAAGATGCTTAATGGCCAAGTTATTAGGTGTCCATTGATGTTTTTTCCAGTGGAATTCAAAGCCGAGGAAAACCATTGGTATTGGACCAGAAGCAATGGAGACAGTCCTTTTTTGAACAAAGCATTTTTATTGGCTTATTCACAGGCCTTTGGAAAGGATCCCAATAAATTTGGGGAAGAAAATCCAATGGAAAATTTTTCTTCTGATTCAGTTGAATTCAGAAATGAGCTTTATGTGTTTCTTGATCAGGAATTTTCACTGAATTTCTCAAGAGAGCTATATGAAAATAAGTTGGAATCATTTCCAGATTCTTCAAGGAGCCTTGACGAAGAACAGTTGAAAATCGGAAAACTACAACTCAAACCTTATGCAGTATTAGGTCAGTTTTCACAAAAAACCAGCTTCTTAATTCAGGATTATGAGCAGTTGATGTTTCAGCATGATCTTCCTGATCTGGAAAGCCTGTTTCATCAATGGTTTGCTCCAAAAGAATTACAACCCAATCCGATCAGAGAAGATCAACTTTACACCGTTTTCCCGGTAGACTCAAGTCAGGAAGAGGTCATCAAAGCCGTCAGAGAGGGAAGATCCTGTGTAATAGAAGGCCCACCTGGAACAGGAAAATCACAATTGATCAGCAACTTAGTCATTGATTACATTGCTAGGGGAAAAAAGGTATTGGTGGTTTCCCAAAAAAGAGCCGCATTGGATGTGGTGTTCAATCGGATGGCTAATGAAGGGTTCGGAGCATTTTTGGCATTGGTACATGATTTCAGGTCCGACAGAAAAGACTTATATAAAAAAATCCTCAACCAGATAAGGTCAATAGATAACTATGAAGAACTGAACCGAGGAATAGATGCCATTCAGCTTGAAAGAAAGTTTGCCCAAATATCCAGGTTGATAGATTATAATTCGGATTATTTTACCTCTTTAAAAAAAGCTTTATTCAATACCGAAGAATGTGGGGTCCCTGTAAAAGAGCTGTATTTGAGTTCAAAGCTTTCAGATGAGTCCTTTGATATGAACCAATTTTACCGGAAATTTCATGCAGGAAGAGTAAATGATTTTTTGCGGGATTTCAAAGATTATGAGCAATACTACAAGAAATACCAAAACTCGGAATCGTTTTGGTTGCATCGGGTGGATTTTAGTGGATTTGATCCGGCAGTTTCGAAACGTATTCAGGAAGTGTTTTCTGAAATAGGGGCATTAAAGGAAAATTTTGAAACAGATTTTTCAAAGTTGGAGGAATATGATCCATCATTTTTATTTTCTTTTTATGAACAGAAATCCAAGTTGGATGAACTCATACACTTGTTGCACCATCAAGAAAGTTTAAATTGTTTTTGGTCCTTGAAGGCTATTCCAAAGGCAGAAATTGATCTGTTGTGGCTGGAACACAAACTTGATGCAATCAAATCCTTGCTTTCAGACGAAGGTGTAGAGTGGAATAGTCCTGATAGAGAAGCAGAAGGGCTTATGAAATTAGCCATTGAGTTTTTAGCTAGGAAAAAGGGTTGGAGAAAACATTTCCCTTTGATCTGGAAAACTAAAAGATTCCTTCCAATTTATAGAATGTTGATTTTGAATGAACTGGAAAACAGTAATTATGGGGTGAAAATCCTGATCAAAAAACTGGAAAACAGGATGAATCTCAACCATCAGTTTACCCTTTTAAATGGAAAAGATTGGATTAAACTTCCCGATAAACCTTTTGATTATTCGACTTTCAATCATATTTCTTCTGTTTACAAAGAAGCTGTAAAGGCGAAATATGTAACAAATGACCTTGGTGGGTTAAGCAGCTTTTTGAAATTGAATATTTCATCGGGTGAAGATTTCATGAAAAGGTTGGATAAAGTATTCCAACATCTACAAGTGTTGGAAAAGAAGATGCCATATTGGTCTTTGTACCTGAGTAAAATTCAGATCCAACATTTGATATCCCAGAGTTTGGAGGAAGGAATAGAAATTATCCAAGATCAAGTGCCTCGGATTTTTGATGAGATGGTGCACTTTGATAGATTGAGAAAGAGGTTGAAGACACAGGATATCGCTGTAATGGATAAATTGCTGACCACTTATCCCGAGAGGGGTTTCGAGGAACTTAAAGCGCTTTTTCTTTCTGGGCTTAAAATGAGCTGGATAGGCCATATTGAAACCAAATATCCTGTATTGACAGATGTAGTAACTGCCAGGACGCTCACCATGCAAGAGGAACTAATGGATGCTGTCGTTGAAAAATGGAAACTGTCAAAATACATAGCTGATATTCGCGTCAGAGAATTCACTTATAAAAATCTTGAATATAATAGGCTCAATAATCTGCTAACCTACCGGGAACTCAGCCATCAAGTGAGTAAACAGAAAAAGATTTGGAGTATCAAAAAGCTCGTTGAGTCATTCGAGGATGAAATCTTTAAACTGATCCCCTGTTGGTTGGCATCACCTGAAACTGTTTCTGCACTTTTCCCTTTAAAACAGTCATTTGACCTGGTGATTTTTGATGAGTCTTCCCAGTGTTATGTCGAACGGGGGCTTCCAGCCATGTTGAGGGGAAAGCAAACGGTCATAGCAGGAGATTCGAATCAATTGCGTCCATTTGATCTGTATCAAGTAAGATTGGATATTGAGGATGAAGGAATTGAAACAGAGACAGAATCTCTTTTGGAACTGGCGTCTGGATTTTTTCAGAAATTTTGGCTACAAGGTCATTACCGAAGTGCTCAGCTTGCTCTGATTCATTTTTCAAATAGCCATTTCTATGAAAACAGACTCAAGATGCTTGCAAAAATGGATCTCGTCAACTCCAATGAATCTCCTTTTAAATTAATTAGAGTGGAAGGAATTTGGGATAAACAAACCAATATGGAAGAGGCAGAGGCTGTGATTGAGGAAATTAAACGAATTCAAATTGACAGTACATTATCTTCAATAGGTGTTATTACTTTTAATTTTTTCCAAATGGAATTGATTCAGGATTTGGTAAATGGAGAAGAAGATATCAAAAGTGAGAAACTGACCATTAAAAATATTGAAAATGTACAAGGGGATGAATTTGATTGGGTGATTCTTTGTATAGGCTATGCCAAAAATAAGAAAGGTAAATTGATTGCCAATTTTGGTATGCTTTCCAAAAAAGGAGGTATCAATCGCTTGAACGTTGCCATCACAAGGGCCAGAAACAAAATCACTGTTGTGACCAGCTTGAAATCAAAGGATTTTAATCCAGACCAGTTGAAAAATGAAGGTGTTTGTATGTTGCGGGACTATATTGAATTTGTCAAAAACGTCAGCAAAGGGGAATCTTTGGATATTCCTGCAGCGCCTATGTACAGATTTGACAACACTTGGTCTCTAAGAGACAAAATCCAAGGTTCTCATGGCGGTTTTGAGTTGGATAGATATGCACCATCCACTTTAATGGATTTGGCATTGAGAGAAAAGGGGATTTATGCAGAGGCAATACTTACGGATGACCAAAGGCTTTATGATGCACTCGGCTCCAAGGAAGCATTAGTCTACCACCCTTTACAATTAAAAGAAAAAGGATGGCCCTACCGGTTTTATTTTAGCAGACAATATTGGATGGAAAAACCTCTTTTGGGGGTTTGAAAAATTTCCGTCATTAGACTCCTATATCCAACAGAGATTGCCACGTTGCATAGAAGGATTTCTAAATATAAAGGTATGAGAAGTGCTCTTACCAATGAAGGAATTCGTAGCTGCCGTCACCCACACGAAGGAAGTGTCTCAAAAGGATCCGCAATTGATTAAAATATACATAAATAGGACCTCTGGAGATTCTTCGTGCCTACCAATGACAGATTTCTTAGCTGCCGTCACCCTGATCCCTATGGCTATCGGGAGAAGGGTCTCTCGAGGATCAGGAAATGTATTATAAACATAAATAGGACCTCTGGAGATTCTTCGTACCTCAGAATGACGGCTG
>NZ_JBGSXS010000438.1:0-2627 GCF_041751335.1 Aquiflexum sp. | reverse complement strand
CAGCCGTCATTCTGAGGTACGAAGAATCTCCAGAGGTCCTATTTATGTTTATAATACATTTCCTGATCCTCGAGAGACCCTTCTCCCGATAGCCATAGGGATCAGGGTGACGGCAGCTAAGAAATCTGTCATTGGTAGGCATGAAGGATCTCCTGAGGGCCTATTTATGTTTATTTTAATCATTTCCTCATGAGACCCTTCTCCCGAAAGCCCCGATAGCTATCGGGGGGATCAGGGTGACGGGCCGCTCCGATTTATGTCATTGGTAGTGGACTATTATATTTTTCAACTTTGTACCGAATAGCAAATAATCTTAGGATCTCCGCTTTACTTCTATCTATATTATAACTATATTATTTCAATTTATTTCCATTTTATCTCGAATCACTTCGTTCTCGGGATCTTCGTTTCGCTCCGGTTTTAATTTATTTTAAGGTATTTAAATAATATTACACTTAAGCAAAATCCAAATCACCCCAAAATCTTCCTGGCAATCAATTCCTTCATAATCTCATTTGTTCCGGCATAAATTCGTTGTACCCGAGCATCCGCAAATGCTCGGGCTACGCCGTATTCCCACATATAGCCATAGCCGCCATGTAGCTGAACACATTCATCAGAAACATCACATTGCAGTTCGGTCATGAGGTACTTTGCCGAAGAGGCCATTGCGCCATCTACTTTTTTGTCATTATGCAACATCACCAACTGATCCACATAAATCCTTCCCTGCTCCAATTTCGCTCCCATCTCCGCTAATTTAAAGCGGGTATTCTGAAAATCAGAAACCATCTTTCCAAAGGCTGCCCTGTTTTTGACATACTCTACCGTTAACTTGAAAGTCGTTTCTGCTAAGGCAACTGCTGCCAATGCTACAATCAATCTTTCCTGGGCCAACTCAGTCATCAGGTATTTAAATCCTTCTCCTACTTTGCCCAAGAGGTTTTCTTTTGGCACCTTCACGTCTTCAAAAAACAATTCACAGGTATCCTGTGCATGCAATCCTACTTTTTCAAATGGTACTCCTTTTGAGAAACCGACCATATCCTTGTCTACGATAAACAAGCTGATTCCCTTCGCTCCTTTGCTGGGGTCGGTCTTGGCTGCCACAACTCCAATATCACAGAGAAAGCCATTGGTGATAAAAGTCTTTGATCCATTGATCAGGTAATGGTCTCCTTTATCTTCTGCTGTTGTCCTGATTGCCTGAAGATCCGAACCTGCCCCGGGTTCTGTCATGGCTATGGCACCAATCAAATCCCCGCTGACCATACCTGGTATGTATTTGGATTTAGCAGATTCTGTTCCGTAATGCTGGACATAAGGAAAGACGATATCACTGTGCAGTGGATAGCCTATCGCCGGTCCTGAACAACCTGAAAGCCCTAGTTCTTCGATAAAAATGGCATTGAACCTAAAATCCTGAATTCCCATTCCTCCATAGGTTTCAGATGCTTGTAGACAGAGAAATCCGTTTTCACCAAGCTTTTTCCATGATTCCCTGCTTACCATTTTGTTCTTTTCCCAATCGGCATTGTTGGGAATAATTTCCTTAGCAATAAAATCTCTTACGGACTGTCGAAAGAGTTCATGCTCTTCGTTAAAAATCGTTCTTATGACTGAGTACATTATATATTTGGGTTTATGGGTTTCAAAACAATAATTGGGTAAATAAAATTATAAATTGAATTTATCCTGAAATATACCAATTCTATAAGCAATATTAAATTTATATTCTGTTTATGGCTGAAAATGAATTTTAGCAGAAAAGGCATTTATCTACATTAAATCAACTCTTCTTCTTTATTAACTGATATCAAATACAATCGTTGTCATCCTAATCAATAAAAAAGGGGAGCAAATTCAGCTTCCCCTAATGATAATCTTTTTGGATCTTTACTATTACATCATTCTTCAAACATCATTTAATCTCTATATAAACCAACGTCCGTCATCGGACATCGGACAAAAAGTTCATTTCATTACAAAGAAACAAAATACATATCCCAGTAATGAGGTCCCCTCTAACACCATCAATCCCAAGGCTTTCTTGGCAATTTTTCAGATCTTTGGTCTGTATGATAAATCATGGAAGCAATGATGACTGCAGCTTGGGTCATGTCGCTCAACTGCATTCTTTCATATACATCCATATTGGTATGGTAGCCTTTTCCATAGTCAATGGGATCCTGGATAAACTGGAATCCGGGAACACCAACCGCTTCAAATGCCACGTGGTCAGTCGATCCTGTATTTCTCAAAGTAATGGTTTTGGCACCCATATCATGAAAAGGCTCAAACCATTTTTCAAATACAGGAACCAATTGGTCGTTTCCTTCCAGGTAAATACCCCTAATTTTTCCAGATCCATTATCCAAATTATAATATGCTGATATTTTGTCCCATTCCGCCTTTTTTTCTTTGGAATTCCTGTCTGCCACATACTTCTGTACATAGCCCCTTGAACCAAAAAGTCCCTGTTCTTCTTCACCCCAAAGCGCAATTCTGATTGTCCTTCTTGGTTGGTAATTCAATGCCTTCAATATCCTGATGGCTTCCATCATCACCGCAACTCCAGCTGCATTATCATTGCCACCGGTACCTGCATGCCAACTGTCCAAATGTGC
>NZ_JBGSXS010000437.1:0-3237 GCF_041751335.1 Aquiflexum sp. | reverse complement strand
AATCAAGGCCTGCAAACTTTCCCTGCGGGCCGAATTATCGTCATATATGGCTACCCGGATCATAGCTTAAATTTATGGGAATTCGGCTCCATCTACAATACTAAATGTAGCCATTGGGATGGTACAGGTCAACGTGGTTCCGCTTCCGTTTTGGCTCGCAATGCTAAACTTCCCATTCATCTGTTGACAACGCTTTTGCATATTGCCCAATCCGTTGCCGTTTTGAACCATCATGATATCCAAACCTTTCCCATTGTCGTTGATCTTGAGGATCAAATGCCCATTTTTTTCGGAAAGCGTTAGCCTTACCCGGGAAGCATGGCTATGTTTGGCGATATTGTTCATGGCTTCTTTGACTACCAAAAGCAGGTTTCTCCTCAGGTCGGGCTGTACGATTTTTTCATCTAAATCTGAAGCAAGGACGTCAGCAAACTGTATTTCTCTTGAAGACAGCAATTCATTTGCATAATTTCTGATCCTTGAGCACAGGGAATACCTTTCGTTTTTGGGATCTTTCATACTCCAGACGATATCGCTCATGCGGCCCATCAGTTCTTTGGATTGGTCCCTTATCTTTTCCACCATTTCCTTTCCCTTTTCAGGTTGGGAATCCCAGACTTTTCCAGCCAGGTCCCCATATATATGAAGGCTGCTGAGTGTGGCCCCCACATCATCATGAAGGTCAGCAATAATCCTTTCCCGCTCTTTGGTCACCGACAGGGCCTGTTCAGCTTTCAGTTGCATGATGCGGTTTTCTTGTTTAAGGCGGAACGTCCGTCTTGCAAGCATCATCCTATAAATAAGGTAAATCATAAAAAGCCCGGCAAAAATAAAAGCCAATCTGAACCACCAACTCGCATACCAAACCTGATGGATCACAAAATCATAGCTGGCGATCTCCGGTTGATTGGCAATCTTGACCTGAAAACTGTATTTACCGGGAGGAAGATTGGGGTAATGGACTAAATTGGAGAAATTCAGACTTTGCCAATCGGTTTCTGCACCTTCCAATCTGTATTCATAGGTCAAAGTCGATGCCATCCAAATTGGATTGGCGGAGACATAAAAATCAAAATGGTTTTCATCATGACCAAATTCAAATTGTGACTTGAGATTGATCATTTTATCGTTATTGTGAATATGGGCTATAAATGGCTTTGGTTTTTCCAACCGTTCATCTATAAGATCCGGATCAAAAATATCTATACCCTCCATTCCTCACATCATCATCCTGCCATCTGGTAATAAAATGGCTGAGTTCCTGTTGTACTCCCTATTGACCAAGCCTTCTGCTTTGGTGAAGTTAGTGAAGGATTTGCTTAAAGTATCAAAACGGGAAAGTCCGTTGCCTGTACCGATCCAAAGTAATCCGTTTTTGTCAAAAGCCATACAATAAATCCTATTATTAATGAGTCCTTCTTGCTTACGGTAGGTTTTGAATTTTCCGGACTTTTTGTTAAAAAAAGACAACCCATTTCCTGTACCCAACCAAAGATTCCCATAGGCCACGGGAATTACTGCATGCACCCGGTTAGCTGGTATGCTTTCAGATCTGCCTGAGTCGGAAAGCCATTGTTGCGTCTGACCACTGGGCGTATGCAAAGCCACCAAGCCTTCACTCTCAGTCCCTATCCAGACTGTATCTCCCTGCTGTACATATTGAAGCGGAGAAATTCTGGGAAAAACCATTCTGTTATCCGATATGCGCCATAGCTGATTTCCTAAATCAAACTCATCTGCTGGATAAACATAATATTCATAAGAATTACCATTGGAAATAAAAGAATGGGTAAATAGGGTCCTATTTGCATTAGAGTGGAAAAAATTGTGAAGATGTTTACCATTGTTTAAAATCCAAAATTTCGGATCGCCATGCCTTCGGATTTCAAAATATTCCATCAATCCAAAATTCTTGAAAATTTCTTCCCTATGGACCGGTGATACCACTCCGGTTTGCAAATCAAAAAAGCTATAGTAAGAATCAGCAAAATCATGTTTAATGATCAGACGGTTTTCATCAAATGGAAAAATCCCAAGGATAAAGTTACTGTAAAGTCCCAAGTTTTCCTTGGTAATGGAGCTAAACTTGGATGGATTGGTTCTCAAATTTAATAGCCCTTGTCTATTCCAAAACCAGATTGTTTTTCCCCTATCAAAAGACTGCGCAAGCTGTACTTCTGATACCTCAGGAAAATTCTCAAAACGGTTCACGGGTTTTACCGCATTTTTTTCCCAAAGTACTAATCCACTGTCTGTGACAAACCAGGAATAATCCGGTTGGGTAAAAAAGAAATGGATTGTCATCCCCTCAAAATGGGATAAAATCTTATCACTTACATTTCTTCCCCAGGAATCTTCCACAATCAAATCTTGGTAATTTAATGGGTGTCTGTACCACGTGTTACCGTTGACATCAATGCTAATGGGAAAATACCCCTGTTGATTCCAAAAAGTTTGTGAAGAATCAACATCTATTTTTTGAAAATATTTACCGATGTATTTTGATGGAACGACCTCAACGGGGGATTCCTCTAAAAAACTGAAATATCTGGTAGGGAATCCCGACGGCCTAATATCATCTGAAATGATAGCATCTTGGTCATCCACAAAAACCATTGGAATAAGCTCAAGCGAATTTTTATCCACCAAATATGTTCTAGACGGATCAAATACAAATAATTGATCACCTGCACTTGAAAAACGCGACAATAAATTGAGAAAATTGGCTTTTAAAGGTTTAAACACCTTTGAATAGATGTCGTAGGAACCCAATTTATCTTCAACCAAAAGCCAATACCTACCATCGAGTGATTGGAACAATTGTCCGACTATCCCATCGAAGGAAGTTTTCCCATCCGCCTCCAAAATTGGGGATTTATAAGCCCTAAACCCATCAAAATAATACAGGCCATTGTAGGTAAAGATCCAAATCAGGTCATTCTGATCCCGAAACACCCCATAAATCACAGCGCTTTCAATCCCATGGGCCTGTCCCCAAGAGCGGATCTGTATATCGGATTGTGCAGGTGCCTCAAAATACCCCAAGCTGCAAAAAAACATCAAAGCGATAAAGTATGCCCTTTTCATTTAATACATTTTTAAAAACGAGTCTATTGGAAAAATTCAGGTAAAATAATAATTGGTTTACTTCTAAAAGTACTAATTTTTCTTGAAATAAAAAAAGCCACCCATACCCCTGGATGGCTTTTTTTGAAAAAACATACGAACGAAAAAATA
>NZ_JBGSXS010000436.1:0-4240 GCF_041751335.1 Aquiflexum sp. | reverse complement strand
TTCAGCACAGATTTAATCCAGATTTACCGTGGGGGAAAATCGAGACCTCAGAAAAATACCGAAAATAAGTTATTGATCTAAAGTGAGCTATAACGATTATTCGAAACAATCTTCCTCTATGCCAAATGGCTGACCAAATGCTCAGCCTTTTGTGTTTTTAGTGCCAAAAAAAACCGATTTTTCACAAATATTGAAAGCGTTTTTCCTTTTAACTCCTATTCACAGTTCTTTCATTAAATCCTGTAGATCCAGCCTTCTAGTATAAATTTCCAGGGAGCTATCATCTTTTTGGGGCCATTCTTCTTTGGGCTTGTCCCAATATAGTTCTACACCATTGCCATCAGGGTCGTCAAGGTAAAGCGCCAAGGATACTCCATGGTCAGCAAACCCCGTGAAAGTGTATTGGGTAATGTTTAGTCTGTTGTAAATCAAGGCTAAGTCTTTTTTGGCAGGATATACTATTGCAGTATGGAAAAGTCCCACACTGCGTTTGTCAGCTTCAGGACTACCCTTACTGTACCATGTATTTAAACCAATATGATGGTGATAACCCCCTGCTGATATAAAGGCAGCCTCTTGACCATACATCAATGTGATTTCGAAACCCAATAAACCACAATAAAAATCTAAGGAGCGCTTAAGGTCAGCTACTTTTAAGTGCACATGACCTATTCTTGTATTAGCGGGAATTATATAATCCTTATCCATTTGTATTTTTTTTTCTTAGTTTATGATTTTAAAACATCCTTGATTTCATCCAGTTTTTTGAACATAGATGCCGCAAATGGACACAGGGGAAGAATCTTGATATTTTTCTCTCTGGCCATATCCACGATTTTGTAGAGCATTTGCTTGCCTACACCTTTACCGTAATAGGCTGGATCAACTTCTGTATGATCTATGATAATCAAAGCATCACCTGCGATGGAATAGGTCATCATCCCGTCACGTTTCTCATTTTCCCGTGCCATTGCTAAGCCTTTGTTGCTGTCTTCTTTTAATAGTATTTTCATTAATATCTACTTTTTAAAGTTCTTAAACTGCTTGCCTAGGAAAGAGCATTTGGGGGAGGACCACCTGCTGGTTTGCTTTTATCTTCAGGTAAGGGCACATATTCTTCATTATCCAATGGTGGTAAAACAATACGTCCCTGTTTCCAGTCCTCTTTGGCCTGATCAATTCTATCTTTGCTACTGGACACAAAATTCCACCAGATGAACCGATCCCCCAGGTGTTCACCACCGAGCATCATCAACGTGGTTTTTTCTTTGGAAATAATCAAAGGGTCAACTCCTTTGGTGAACACTATCAGATTTCCTGCTTTGTAGGTGGTCCCGTTTACTTCGACGCTGCCACTGACAATATATGCACCTCTTTCGCTATGCCCGGTAGGCAATCCAAAATGAATTCCCTGATCCAGCACGACGTGTACATAAAACAAGGGGGAATGTGTCTTTACATTGCTTTTCAAGCCATAGGCATCTCCTGCAATTAAGCGCATCCAAACACCGGTATCTGTAAAAATGGGAAGCTGTTCAGGTTTATAGTTGCTAAAGGAGGGGTCGCTTTCTTCATCCTTTTCGGGCAGTGCTACCCATGTTTGTATCATTTCCAGTTCTCCTCCGGCCAGCATCGCAGGATCTTCAAACCGCTCACTGTGTGCAATGCCTTTTCCGGCAGTCATCCAGTTTACTTCTCCCGGTTTGATCACCTGCTCTATTCCGAGACTATCCCTATGAGTCACATTCCCACTGAACAAATAGCTTACTGTGGACAAACCAATATGTGGATGTGGCAATACATCAAGACTACTTATAGTTCCTGTCGGCATGTTTAACGGTCCGGCATGGTCCATAAAAATAAACGGCCCAACCATTCGGTGAAGCTGATAGGGAAGTATGCGTTTAACTGCAAAACCCGATGTAATTTTAGCCTTTCTGGCTTCTATAACTATATCAAGCATAATATTTTCTTTTGGGAAAAATGGCTTTTAATAACTTCAAATTCTTCTTCTGAAATTAGATTTGAAGTATATCTATGAAGATAATTGTGAAGTGACTCCATGAGCATAAATTGAAAAACACAAAGTTAAATTAACTTTGTGTTTTTTTCAGTTTTGAGGCTGCTAATTGATCTACCATCCAATAAATATTACCGGATTTGGGTTTTATGAGTTTTGCAGGAAACTTATGATAGGTTTCATTTCCCTCCAAAACCTGATACAGCGCATCCATCTTTTTCTCTCCAAAAACCAAAAAGATAATGATTTTAGCATCGTTTATGAGTGGTGCTGTAAATGTAATTCTATACATATCCTGTGATTTCAAAAAGTAAGCATCAACTTTCTTTTCCTTTTCTTCCAACACAGCTTCTCCAGGAAATAAGGATGCTGTATGACCGTCATCCCCCATCCCTAATAAAATCAAATCAAAGTGCTTAGAATCCTCCAAATGCGCTTCAAGTAAGGATTCATAAGTCTTGGCATAGGTTTCGGGAGAGACACCTTCTTTAAACATAGGGAAAATCTGATCTTTTGGCACAGGGAGTTGATTTAAAAGAACTTTGAATGCCGCTCCGGCATTGCTTTTTTCACTGTGTAAAGGGACCCACCGCTCATCACACCAAAAAACAAACACCTTGGACCAGTCAATTTTTCTCTTGTTCTCATCTTCAGCTAGCAGTTTGTAAAGACCATTTGGCGAAGACCCGCCCGTCAGGGCAACCGTAAAGCGACCTTTTTCTGATATCGCCTCGTTAGCAATCTGAATAAAAAGATCCGCAGTACGTTCATTCAACGCTTCGAGGTTCTGGAATTTCTCTAACATCCTTTATCTTTTTTATCTTGCTTCTTGATATCCATAGCCCAGAAATGCCCCTCTCGGGCTATTAAGGCTTCTGCTTTTTCAGGCCCCCAGCTTCCAGCTACATAGTTTGGAAAATCATCTCCACCTTGTTCCCATGCCTGCTGAATAGAAGCCAACACATCCCAGGCTTCCTCTACTTGGTCTGACCGCATAAAAAGCGTGGTGTCCCCTAACATGGCATCCAATAGCAAGGTTTCATAGGCTTCAGGAGTTTGCGTAGAGCAACTGTCATAATTAAAAATCATTTCAGAGGAATTGAGATTCATTTCCAATCCTGGTTTCTTGGTCATAAAGCGCAACTTGATATCCATTTGTGGCTGAATATGAATGGTCAGCCGGTTTGGAGTCAGACTATCCATAGGAAACGTGTTGTGAGGAATGGTCCGGAATTGAATGGTGATGGAAGAAGCTTTTTCGAGCATTCTTTTTCCTGTTCTCAGGTAAAAGGGAACTCCTTGCCAGCGCCAGTTATCGAGGTAAAACTTAATGGCAGCAAAGGTCTC
The DNA here is from genome assembly GCF_041751335.1 of Aquiflexum sp. Taxonomy (GTDB): domain Bacteria; phylum Bacteroidota; class Bacteroidia; order Cytophagales; family Cyclobacteriaceae; genus Aquiflexum. Next base: position 873 of record NZ_JBGSXS010000436.1, on the reverse strand, counting down.
TGTTGGGGAATTTTTATCGGTATCCGGTTCATCTCGATAGCCCACAACTTCTTTGCCTTTAATCCACCCGGATGCATACTGCCCTCTTACAGCATAGTGATGCACATCATCAACGGGGATTCTTCGAATGGCTTTCAATACGTCCACCTTCCGATTGCGTATTTCTTCTGCTTCAAAAGTCACGGGTGGCTCCATAGCGATCATGCACAGGATTTGAAGCAAATGGTTCTGAATCATATCCCGCAAAGCACCTGCGCCGTCATAATATCCTCCACGATCTTCCACCCCGCCATCTTCAGCCACCGTAATTTGTATATAATCAATATAACTTCGATTCCAAAGTGGCTCAAACAAACTATTGGCAAACCGAAATGCCAATATGTTCTGCACCGTTTCTTTACCCAAGTAATGATCGATTCTATAAATCTGCTTTTCGCTAAAAACCTCATCAAGCATATTATTGAGTGCTATGGCCGAATCCTTGTCATACCCGAAGGGTTTTTCAATGATTATCCGATCCCTTTCTTTATCTTCTGCCAGTCCATTGGCACTGATATTCCTACAAGCAGTTTCTATAAATTTCGGAGCTACGGAAAGGTAAAAAAGTCGATTGGCCCTATGTCCCCATGCTTTTTCCACCTTCTCTATTTCTGAGAGCAATTCTTTGTATGACTTTTCGTCTTCAATGTTGGAAGGAAAATAGTGTAAAGATTTTTTGAATTTGCCCCAATTTTCTGAATCAGGTTTTCCGCTTCTGGAAAATTCAGATAATCCTTTGTATAAATTTTTCTGGTAACTCTCATCATTCAATGCAGTTCTTCCCAAGCCATAGATAGCCAAATTATCAGGCATCCAACCATCTAAGAATAAATT
>NZ_JBGSXS010000435.1:0-10194 GCF_041751335.1 Aquiflexum sp. | reverse complement strand
AATTTTCTAAACTTATTAAAATCTATTGAAACGACCACAAAAACCATAAATAATTTTTTAACAAATTTTTAACATCCAAAGGATATTTGGTTATTTTCCCTTATTCTGAAAAACCTTTGGTATAATGCCAAATTCATTTTTAAAGGCACGAATAAAGTAAGTTCCATTATTGAATCCCGATATGAAACAAACCTCTAAGATCTGATATTTTCATAATTGCAAGTATTGCTTGGCAATTTTCAACCTTTCATTGAGAATAAATTCGGATGGGGAAAGACCAACTTCATTTTTGAAAGTCCTTGAAAAATGCGGTTTGCTCATATTTGAATATTGGAAACGTACCCAATTGACCTTAGATGTGAATCCGGGAAGGGGCAGCAGTTTCTCAATAGAAATCCCGATGGGCATCAGATTTATGATCAGATCAAAGCTTTTCACCATGGAAGAATTGGATAATCTAACTTCTATCAAAACAGGAGAAGAGGTCTTGGAGGAGGGTTGAATTATCAAAGAACAAAACCACTCGCTACTTTTTGTCAAAGACCATTTTTACTTATCTTCATAACCAAACTGTAAATCCTATGAAGAAACTACTGATAATACTGATTTCCCTTTTATTGATTTATTGGGTAGCCACTTTGATTGTCCCCTCCATTATAGAAAAAGGCAATAATCCGGTAAAAAACCTCCCTCCCTATGAAGTTTCTGAAGAAGCACTTTCTTTGTTCAACTCACTAGAATTTGTTGCAGATCTACATTGTGATGCACTGCTTTGGGGCAGGGACCTGACCAAAAAATCAGATTATGGACATGTGGACTTCCCCCGTATGCAAGAAGGTAACGTGGCCTTACAGGTCTTTACCATCGTCTCCAAATCTCCCAAAGGCCAAAATATGGATGCGAACAGTACCGATGCTCAGGACAATATCACCTTACTAAACATTGCACAGGGTAGACCTATTTCCAATTGGTTCAGCCTGATGAACAGAACCTTACATCAATCAGAAAAACTACAAGAATTTGGAAATGATTTTAATGAGCAGTTTATTTTCATCAAATCAAAAGAAGACTTGAATAAACTAATTCAGGCCAGAAAAACCGACCGAAATGTAATTGGAGGTCTATTGGGCATAGAAGGTGCACATGCTTTGGAAGGAAAATTAGAAAATCTGGAAAAAGCTTATGAGGCAGGTGTCCGTTTGATTGGACCTATGCATTTTTTTGACAATGAAATGGGCGGTTCGGCCCATGGCATGAGTGGGGATGGATTAACTGATTTTGGGAAACAGGTGATCAAGCGGATGAATGAACTCAACATGATCATTGATTTGGCCCATGTGTCCCCAAAAATGTACGATGATATCTTAGACTTTTCAGAAAAGCCCGTAATGGTTTCTCATACCGGAATTAGGGCTGTTGTCAATTCTCCCAGAAATCTAAGCGATGAACAGATTAAAAAAATAGCTGCAAAAGGTGGTATCTTAGGAATTGCATTTTTTGATATGGTAGTAGGTGATGATGAAATCAAAGGAATAGTTGCCAGCATGAAAAGGGTCAAAAATCTAGTCGGCATAGAACATGTAGCTTTAGGTTCAGATTATGATGGTAGTGTGGCTGTCCCTTTCGACATCACAGGTTTCCCAATTATTGTTGAAGCATTATTACGGGAGGGATTTACAGAAGATGAAATACGTGCGATTATGGGAGAAAATGTGAAAAGATTTTTAATGGATATACTCTAATGGGCCATCACGAACAAAAAATTCATCAAGAAATAAGGTTTTTGGGCAATCTCCAAAATTACCTCAGGGAGTTTGTCTATGGAGGCATTGATGGGGCAGTGACTACTTTTGCTGTGGTGGCCGGGGCAGTCGGTGCCAATTTAGATGCTTCCATCATCATCATTCTTGGGTTTGCCAACCTTTTAGCTGATGGCTTTTCAATGTCTGTTGGAGCATATCTTTCTTCAAAATCGGAAAAAGAAAACTACCAAAAACATAGAAATATTGAATATTGGGAAGTGGACAATATTCCTGAAAAAGAGAGAAAGGAAATCATTGAAATCTATAAAGCTAAAGGCTTTGAGGGCGAGCTATTGGAAAAAGTGGTTGACGTGATAATTTCTGACCGTGATCGATGGGTGGACGAAATGATGAAGGATGAACTCAATATGATTGAAGAAACCAAAAGTCCCTTCAAAATTGGGTTGGCTACTTTGATTTCATTTATTCTGATCGGTTTTATTCCCTTGATGGTGTATGTCTATGATTTTTTCAATGAGACGGTCATCGATCTTTTCTTTTGGACTAGCTTGTTTACAGGGGTTGCATTTGTGGTCATTGGCTGGCTTAAAAGTTATGTGAATCAGACCAATGTATTTAAGAGTGTATTTGAGACCCTTGCATTGGGATTTATCGCTGCTTTGGTGGCATATTTTGTTGGGGACTTTTTGGAATCGTTAATCATGAATTCCAAATAACCAGAAATATATAGACCATCCCTGTTTTTCAGCACTTATGTATTTGGGACAAACTATTTATGATGGACGAAGTATACTTACCAAAAACTAATACATCCCTACAATACATTCATTATTATTGCCATGCAGGACATCTTCAATTTTTATGGAAATTAAAAAAGTAACCCTCTTCTTTTTTATGATAATCAGTTCTTTTGCAACAGAACTGATTGCCCAAACCTTTTCAATTGAAGGACATGTCATTGATGGTAAAACCAGAAATTTAATACCATTTGCTTCCATCCAAATTTTTGGTAGTTCTAACAATAACGGGACAGTGACTGATATCAGCGGTGGGTACCGTCTTGAATTTAAATCAGGAAACGACTCCATCAGGGTTTCCCATGTAGGATATGAAAAACTAAATATTAAAGTTTCGTCCCTGAGACAAAACACGGAAATTTCCCTTCAACCCATTGCGATAACATTGGGCGAAGTACAGGTAAGGGCAGGTGAAAACCCGGCAATCCCAATCTTAAAAAAAACCATAGAAAACAAAAAGCTGAACGATCCCGATAAACTGAATACCTATAGTTTCAAAAGTTACAACAAGGTGGTCATGACTTTGGAAGGGTTGAAAGAAAGCCCCGAATATGATGACACCACAGCCCAATTTCTACAAGGTGGACATATTTTTATGGCTGAAAGCTTCTCGGAAGTAAACTTCAAAAAACCGGGAAAAAAGAATGAAACTGTCCTTGCCTCCAAAATGTCCGGTATCGAAAACCCTCTTGTGGCCATGGCCTCCAACAGCTTCCAACCCTTTTCTTTTTACACCGACCATATCAAAATCCTTGAAGTACCCTATGTCAATCCTATTTCAAATGATGGCCTTAGAAAGTACGATTATTTCCTTGAAGACAGTATTCAAAATGAATTGGGAACCACTTATGTGGTGTCTTACCAACCAAAGGAAGGAAAAGTATATCAGCTCGGAAAAGGCCTTTTTTATATTTCAGACAGGCAATTTGCCATTGAAAACATGACCATTAGCCCTTCCGACCCGGATACCAATTTGATTTTTGAAATCCAACAAAAAAACCAATGGGATGGGGAATATTGGTTCCCTGAACAATTTAACAGCATTTACTTCGCTCCTGAGATGGAGTTTCAGGGAAAAGGCCTAAAGATCATCAATCAAACTTTTATCTCAGAAGTGAAAATTAATGAACTGGAAAATAAAGTCAGATTTGGACCAATTTCCCTGAATTTTGACATACAAAATGACAAATATGATTGGAAGGACTTGAGGATTGATTCACTCTCCACGAGAGAATATCTTACCTACGTGAGATTTGACCAAATGGATGCCAAAGACAGAAGAAGGCTTAACTTACTTTCAAAAGTCCTAACACAGGTTTCCACAGGTAGGATCCCTTTGGGTTTTGTTGACCTTCTTCCTGAAAGGCTTATTCGGGTCAACAGGTTTGAGGGATTTGGACTGGGCCTCGGATTATCTTCCAATCAGACACTTTCAGATTTTTTCAGGCTGGAAGGTTACTTCCGCTACGGTTTTAAGGACAAAGGTTGGAAGTATGGTGGTGGGCTGGAATTGAATCTTGATAAGAAGTTTGATTCGAGGTTAAAATTCAATTATAATCAAGATTTGGAAGAACCCGGAAGAACCTTACTACCTAGGAGCAACTCTTTTAGTTCTGGCGGGGAAGTTTTCAGGAAAATCATTGCTGAGCGAATGGACAGGGTGGAAAACTACAGCGTAGAATTTTCCCAAATACCACTTAAAGGGATAAGATTTGGCCTTTTCGGTTCGGTTCAAAACCGGAACAATATTCTCAATTTCACCGATCTTAATCCAACTGATGGTTTTCCTCAATTCTTCAGGGCATCCGAAGCAGGATTGAATTTCAGATGGGCTGGAAAGGAAAGCCTTTCAAGAATAGGAAACAACCTCATTTCTTGGGCAGTCTCCTACCCTGTTCTCAGCGTAAGGCTATCCAAAGCCATTCCCGAATTATTCGGTGGAAATGTGGACTTTGTCAATACAGAATTCAGGTTCAATCATCAATGGAATTCAGGCAACGCCCTAAATCAGTTTAGCCTCGCGGCCCATGGGATCTGGGGAAACAACCTCCCGTTATCCTATTTGAATACAGGCTACGGGATCAATGTCGGCCAAAGAAATACTTTGGATTTTGCCTTTTCTTTTCCAGGATATCTTCAGACGATGTTTATTTATGAATTCCTTTCCGACAGAAGCCTGATGGCAAGTTATGCACATCAAACTGGGCCTTTGTTTCATAAAAAAGCAGGTAAAATAATTTTTGCCCCACAGCTGAAAATTTTTCAAAGCTTTGCGATCGGAACTTTGACCAATCCTGAGCTTTATGACTTTGTGGAATTCAAGACCATGGAAAAAGGATATTGGGAATCTGGTATTGAGCTCAACAATATCATCAAGCAAAAAGCAGGTCTACAATACAGGGGATGGGGATTGGGAGCATTTTACAGGTATGGCCCTTATGCCAATCCCAGTTTCAGCGATAACCTCACCGTCACCCTCTCTATGATAATTTCATTTTAGGTTTTGAACTATGAATAGCATCAAATTCTAGAAAAGACTTTTCCTTGTCATATCGATTAATAAAAATTGGTATTTACAGAAAAGAAATGACATCAAGTTGCCCGACAGGCAGCCGTCATCCCGAGTCCCCAACATTTTGGAAATGTTCAGAAAAGGAATGACATCAAGTTACCCGCAAGGCAGCCGTCATTCTGAGGTACGAAGAATCTCCAGAGGTCCTATTTATGTTTATTATACATTTCCTGATCCTCGAGAGACCCTTCTCCCGATAGCCATCGGGATCAGGGTGACGGCAGCTAAGAAATCTGTCATTGGTAGGCACGAAGGATCTCCAGAGGTCCTATTTATGTTTATTTTAATCATTTCCAGATCCTCGGGAGATGCTTCCTTCGTCCTGCATGACGGCTGCTCCGAATTCTGTCATTGGTAGGCAAGAGGGATCTCCAGAGGTTCTATTTATGATTATTTACATTTCCTGATCCTCGTGAGATGCTTCTCCCGATAGCCATCGGGATCAGCATGACGGCTGCTTAGATTTATGTCATTGGTAACCTAGAGAGATATCTGTTCAGCCTTGAAGGTCAAAGACTTCTCTCCTCACTATAGGCCGCCTGAGTGATTGCTGCGTTATTGACAATAATATACCATATCACCCCATTTCATTAGCCGCCCTAAAAACTTGAATGTTACGTTCACTTTTTTCTATCGCTTTGGTTGATTGCTCTTTGGAATACACCACTACCCGCAATTCGGACAAATCCACCAATTCATCATAAGGTCCCCTTGGTGAAATCAGCTTGACGAAGATCGGTGCAGTTTCCACAGCTACAAAAAGCAGCATGATCATGATATTGGCCCATTTCATGGCTTCACTTTCTTTGGTCAGCAAATGAAGAGCATCCAACCTTGCAGCCAAACCATCGAAGCCATCTATACCGGGCTGAAGCTTTTCAAATTCTGCTTCCCTTGCCAAAGTCAGTTTTCTGATCTGTGAATCCAATGTATCTATCCTGACCTGATGTCCTGACCTGATATTTTCCAGGTCAATTTGGGCAGCGTCCAATTGCTGTTCTTTCTTTTTGGCATTGGAACCCAACCCTACTATCCCACTTGTACCATCCGTTTTGGTTCCAAACCTTTCAAAATCATATTCTTGTTGTAACTTATCCCTATAGGCAACAGCTTGGGATAATTCACTTTTCAGGCTGTCCTTTTTTGCTTCAAGTTCATTAATTTCAGTAAATCCGGCTTTCAAAGCCTCTTTACTCTGGGCTATCATTTCGGTTTTTTTCTCATCCAATTTTCTGTTGATCTCTCTTTCGAAAACCTTGAGTTCCAAAGGTCTGGAAATGACGATGGCCAACAATACCGCAAATACAAGCCTAGGAATTGCCATTTTCCATTCTGCCCATGCATTGTTTCTTTTCCGCATACTGGAAACTATAAACCTGTCCAGGTTGAAAATCATCAATCCCCAAACCAATCCAAAACCAATGGCATACCATGTAGACTGGAAAACTGTATATAGCGCATAAGAGGCTGAAATAGCCGCCAAAATCCCGGTAAAAAATATGGTTCCCCCAATTCCTACATATTTATGGGTCTCAGTTGGAATCTTTGTCAATAGAGGTGCGTAGGCACCTGAGCAAAACCAAAAGAAGCGGGTAATTTTATTCATAAGTATCAAAGAGAAGATGAAGGATTAGTTCCTCAAAAAACGAGCAACATGCGGGTGAAATTATAGCCCCATCCACAAAAAATGAAAACGATGGGACGGAATGAAGCATTACGCCCATCAAATAGGCATTTTAAGGTTTGGACAAAAACTAAACCGGCCAATTGAAGCCACTTACTTTCCTGTTCACAAACGCTCAATTTTCAAAATTGCCCAAATAATGTACGTTTTTGATCTATTTAATCTGATAGAAAAATTATATTGCAAAGAAAAAACCATGAGAGAAAAATATACCCGGGCCCTAATTTGCATCCTTTTTATTTATATTCCTGTAGCATTTTTATCCTCCAGTTATGCCCAGGATCCTGACAAGTTTAAGAAAGAAGTTGAAGCTCTTTCCGACAAATATCAACAGGAAGGTTGGGAAAAAGGAGGTGTAGTATTTACCGGAAGTTCAAGTATCCGACTATGGAAAACCCTGGAGAAAGACTTCCCAAAAGCCAATATCATCAATACCGGATTTGGTGGTTCACAGACGCATAACCTGATTCAATACCTGGACAAACTGGTACTGGAATTTGAACCCAAAAAGATCTTCATCTATGAAGGGGACAATGATCTCAATGCAGGAAAACCTGTAAGGCAGATTTTAGAGGAATTCTCCGAAATCATGGAGAAAGCAACTGACAATGTACCCAATGCACAATTCTATTTTATCAGTGCCAAACCAAGTCCTTCGAGGTGGGATAAGAAAGGACAATATGAACTTTTCAATGAGCAATTAAAGCAATTTGCCATGAACCATTCCAATGCAAATTTCATTGATATTTGGACGCCCATGTTGGGCAAAGACGGAAAACCAAAACCTGAATTATTTGTAGCCGACAACCTGCACATGAACGAAAAAGGTTATGCCATTTGGAAAAAAGCCGTGAAGGCTTATTTGGATTGAGGTGAGAAGTTGGGAGATGGAAGTGGGAAGTTGAAGATTTTAGATTTTAGATCTTAGATCTTAGATTTAAGTTCCCCTAGCTATAGGGATTCATCTCGGCTCTCGCTTCTCGGTTCTCGCTTCTTGTTTCTTGGTTCTTGCCTCTTGTTTCTAAAATCTCATATCTCAAATCTCATGTCTCATGTCTCATCCAAAAAACACCATCAACCTCGGCCTCCAAATAGTCCCAAAAAGTCAAACGCTTGAAACCTATGCCCTGGTAGATAAGGCAATTGAAGTCATTCAAAAATCAGGGGTTAAATATGAAGTCACTCCATTTGAAACTGTCATGGAAGGTCCGCAGGATGAATTAATGCGGATTGCCGAAAAAGCCCAAAAAGCAGTTTTGGATGCGGGGGCTGATGAGGTTTTGGTTTACTACCGATTACATATCCGAAAAAATGCCGATGTCACCATGTTGGAAAAAACAGGCAAGTTCAAATAAAAATCAGTTTTCCTTTTTTCCTTAAATTTTTCAATCAATGCATTATTTCCTTTTTTTTGAGTAAATTAACCCTAATTGCAAATATTCTTTGAATACTGAAAATACCTAAGAAAAAAGCAATAATATCCCAAATTTCTGTAAAAATAATAACAGAAAATGTAATGGATTTCAACATATTAATCAACCATATTTAGAAGGTATTAGAGAAGCTGTAAACCAAAAAATTAAAGTTTGAACCAACAATCCTTTAATCCCCTTGTTAATTATGGATGTAGGCATTGAGGAGATTGAAAATGTACATTTAAAAACTTACACAAACCCAATATTTATGAAAAGGATTCTTGTATTTATGATCTTCGTTTTTTTTTCAGCCCACACAATTACGGCTCAGATAAAAACGGTCAGTTATAATGTCGTCAACAATGAAATCAACAGCAACAATCCATTGCCTTCCGAAGAACCTTTTTTTATAAGGGGAATTCTTCCTAATGACATAGAAATGGTGGCTGTAGTATTAAACCGAAGTGGAAAAAATCCCATTAGGGCAGATGAATATTCCTGGAAAAGGGCCTTTGACTTTGAGGTTTCCCAATATGAGGTTTTTATTTCCAACCCGTTGAGAAGCAATGAAGCTTATGATTTGGAAATGTTTTTTTACAAAAGAGCGGAAAAGGAACAGATGCAATCCATTAAATCTGCCATCAACAGAAATTTGGAATCCTACATTAGGGCCAATCTCGAAGTAACCGGTGGTGGCATCAAAACAAACAGTTCCAATCAAGTCATGATTTCCCAAATGAACCAGATAGTGGAAGATGGGTTAGAAGATTTCAGGCATTTTTTGGGAAGGGATTTCAAAGGCTTCAGTGAAATTGTCAGACAAAAGCTCGAGCAAAAGGACAGGCTAAAACTCAATAAAGCAAGGTTCAACATTCTCGGAAAAAATAAGGATGATAACGAGAAAGCAGCCTATGCTGCGCAATACATCGGAGAATTGATAGAAGTTGTCCAAAATGAATCAGATCAATACCTTGACAAAAGTCTTTTGAGCTTGGTGGATATCAGGACTGTTGCCAATTATCCCACTGAAAGAAAACCGGGAACCTTACCACTGAACATTGGTTATGCAACCATACCCATCAAGAGGAGCTTACCTTCAACAGAATATCTTCACGGTCCCTATGCCGGACTTTCAATTCCCTTAGGAAACAAAACATTTACCAAATTTCTGGGCAATGCTTCCTTTTCCACAGGGGTTTTTCTACAGAATTTCGAATCATCCCAAGGGGATCAAATTGAAGGGCAAATTATTGGCCTGCCTATTTATGCAGGACTTGGATATAAGGTTTTCAGGGTTTTCAGGTTCAATGTCGGTGCAGTCTCACTCAATATGGACAACGGTGGCGGTTTGGGTAGCCAGCATTATATACAACCATTCGCCGGCATCAGTCTGGAATTTAATATTTGGATGGGCCTTAACAACAGGAGGTAAGCCATGAAAAAGCTCTACCTGATTTTAAGTTGTTTTATTTTGGTAACGGCATTTGAATCCCAAGCACAACAAAAGGATTTTGATTGGCGCCTTGGAGTCAGTGGCGGGTACAGCAATTATTATGGGGACCTTTCTCCTCATCGTATCCGTGGCATTTCAAATTGGGATGCCATAAATCATCTTTTATATTTCAACGAAAACTACTTTGAAAAACCATCATTCAAAGTTTCTCTTGAAAAACAATTGAGTACTACTATCGGGCTGATGTTTTCTTATGGCGAATATCATTATGCCATGAGCGATAGATATATCCGCAGAGATGGCACCTTGATGCTCCAAAATCCGAACTTTGAAAGAGGACTGAATTTCAGTAACCACACCAGAGATATGGGGGTTTCATTCGTCTTTAAGGCGGACAACGACAAAATGCTTCCCGCTAATTCATGGATCGCACCCTATTTTACCTTAGGATTTGGACTGATCAATTTTGAAGTATCAGGCGATCTATTGGATGCTAATGGGCTTCGATAT
>NZ_JBGSXS010000434.1:0-5464 GCF_041751335.1 Aquiflexum sp. | reverse complement strand
CAAAAGTCAGCAGGTGATTATCTATTTCCCTTTTATCGTTAATACTAAGTTCTCCTTCAAATTCCACCTCACCTAATTTTACGCTTTTAGGGTTAAAGCCAATTTTCTCCAGTTCATTTTTCACTACCATTATGCAGCGGTTACAAACCATATTCTTAATGTAAACTTTCATCTTCTAATATTTATAGAGGCAAGTTATCTTTCCTAAGAAGAAAAGGGTACAAATCCGTGCATTCCTCTTATCTCAAAACTGACGAGTCATGTCATTCAGGCGTGCGAAACCTTTAATCCAGTGAACCGATCCCATTGGACAGGATGTGGGATTATGACCATATGCCCGATTTTGTAGCTATCTTTTTTTTTCAGCCCATTTCTTATGCTTCTCGAGATACGCTTTAAACTCTTGGAAGGTCATGCCTTCGGTTTCTCGAGATATTCTTTCTTTCTCTTCACGAAAGAATTTTACGCTATCAAATTGTTTTTCTTTAATCTCTGGTTCCATAATTCACTATTTCTCTTGGTGATCGGATGTCTAATTGTACAAATCCGTTTTTAATATTTACAGAGTTGTAACCTCTTATTCTAAATACGTTTACGATATGTTTAAAATTCCAACTAACAAGGTAGTCGACTTTATTCAAAGTGGCGGTTGCAATGTGAAGGCAATCATCAAAACTTGTTTTGCCTACTACCTTTTCTGCAATGTATTGATTTGCAAGCGAAAAACATTCCTCCATGATTTCAACTTTCAACATATTGGCAGCAGGTAAATTTTTGAAATGTATTTTTATTTTTTCAGGCGCATTTTTTAATTCTGTTATGGTCAGATCTGAGTAAACGCAAATTATTTCTCCATTCTCAACCATCTGAAACAACTTTTCTGTCTCTAAACGAAACTCTTTATCATAAATCCCACCGAATACAGAGGTATCAAAATATAGCCTTGGTTTCATAAAATAAAGTTACCTATTTTTCTCTTATTGCTCCCCAATATGCGCTTTTATCTTACAGTCAACATTCTCGCGTATGGCTTGTGCCGGTTTTCGAAGCTCTTTCCAGTACTCCGGCACGAACTTGTCTATTTCCCCCCTAAAACTTTGGATTTTGTAGTTCAATCAGCTTAACACTTATAAAAGGCGTGTGGCTTGATTAATGATTATCAGTTAAAAAAGTTGGCCATTCCACCAGGTGATGTGGAGAGTGTTTTGGTCCCAGAGGATAGGGGCAAGCTATGCCAGTCCATTCAAACCTGAAATCACTCCATGGGAATGTGAAACCCGAAGCATTCATGAACACTATGGAAAATAAAAAATACGTGAATAAACCGACTTCATTTCTGTATTTGGTCGTCCCAGGTGGATTGAAGACCGATTCTGATCACTTCAATAAATCCTCCCTTGGGAGGTTCTTATCAATTTCGTATAATTAACTCTAATTTGCACTTTCCTTTTTTGTAGGTTACTCCACCTATACAAGTTGCGTGTCCGGCATTTTGATATGTCTTACCGTCACAACCACAAACAGGGTCATTTTCATTTGACAGGTCAACTCTATGACACCATTCAGGTATGTTTTTTTCGCAGGGTTCGTTGTCATTTTTACATTGAGTAAAAATCAATAAAGTAATTGCAAGCAATAGAAATGTTGTCTTTTTTATTTTCACCATCTATTTCAAGTCTTAATGTTCTATCTATATGGAGTCCTCCTTCAATACCAAGTAACGTGATTCAGCTTGGAGATGGCGGGCTTTCGGAGCCGTACCTTCAAACTTACTCTTAACTTCTTAAAGATATTAAACTTTCAATTTACTCGGAACCGCCCGCTGGATCCAAGGTGATGTTAGCATACGTTTTCCTTTTTCAATAAGATACTCTATACCAGTTCTTATCTATTTTTTTGTTTTTGTGTAATCCATTTGAATAAGCTATTCTTTCTTCTATTTCTTTGATTTCATCTTGGTCTTCTGAATATACAAATGCTGAATAATGGTCTAAAAATCCTCTATTAATGAAAAATTTAACTGTGAAAAACCCTTCACTTGACTGATAAATTAAGATTTCATTTCCACCGTTAGAAATCGGAGGGAAATTCCAGTTGCTTAATTTTGCTATTCCATTATTATATTCTCCATTTGGTTGGATCTTGCCCTCTTTTATTAAATCAATTATCTCTTCTCTTTCTTTTTTCCTTAAATTCCAGTCTAATTTTTCTATTAGTATTTCACCAAAAACCAAGGTCAAGCTTCCAATTAAAAAAGTTAATCCAAGGTTAATTTTGGGTGTTCTTTTTATCTGGTCTGATTTTTTAACCATTACAACAAGAAGCCAAATTGTCAATCCAAATCCTAAGACTACATAAGGAGCAATAATTAATATTGCTATCATTCCAAAGGTGTAGTAATAGAATAAAGGAGCTTGGATAATTGCCATGAATAGCAAAAAAAATGAAAGGATACTGTAAATCTTGCTTGTGTTCATTTAATGTATGCTAAACCATGTTGTAAGCCGTTTTTTATTCATTTTCCCAATAATATTCCAATAAAGAATAAGCAAATCCATGTATCTTTTGTCTCAAATCTTTATCCTGTTTTGGAACTGCTTGTAATTGTTCTTTCATGTCCAAGTAAACACTATTTTTCAATCTACTCGATACATAATCTAAATGCTTAAGTTCATTTTCGATTTGCTCCTTAAGTACTATTTTATCAATTGTTATACTCTCTAATAGTCGTAATCCTTTATCGAAAATTATATTATCAAATAAATCATTATATCTTTTGTCAAGAAATCGTAATCCATATTGTTTGTAATCATCGACAATGGTCTTAACAATCTTGGTTGTAGTGTCAATTTTGCCGTTATGAAAATAGTAGGCTTCTTCAATCGGAATAATACCTTTATTCTTTTTGAGTACAATCAAATTTACATGTTGCGTTAGAATCCCGCTATTATAAGTTCCGATGTATCTGTATGTGGGATTTAGAGTCGAAGAAACTGAACATGAAAAATTTTTATCTTTTAATCCAAAAGACAAGTGAAACGTTTCATAGATTTTATAGTTGTCAATACTCTTTATACGCTCAAAAAAATAAACACCATTTTTATAATCCAGCAATGGAAAGTCAGGGATTTGCTCCTTGAAATTATCAATCAAGATAGTTTTAATCTCACCACGTTTCAAATCTCGACTATTGTCAATTTTTTCAGTCTTTTTCTTTATTTTATTAATCCAATTCATTTTCTAATCTATATGCTGTGCGGTTTTCCAAATGGCTTACAACGGTCGCATATATGAAATGTTGGGGCTGCGGGCGTCATCACTGTCTGCCGCTACAAAAGCTGGTGCGGGGCAGAAAGGCTCAAATAAATACTTATCCCCCAATATTTTATATATAATGTTGTGCTTAGTAATTTATTGGTCGATTTCGATTTCTTCTATTTTCAATCCCGTTTTCTCGGTTAAAAATGAAAATATTTTGTCATCATTTATATTTGGTGTTCTTAAGTTATCATTTGTTCGCCATGCATAATTGTCATTAAAAACAATCGCATAATGAGGTTTCTGAACAATATTTCCATTAGGGGCAACTGTCTTTTGAAAATGAATAATTTTAGTGATTGATTCTAATTTGTATTCAGTCGGTTTAAAGGATTTAAATTCATTTATTTCTATTTTGGTCTCTTTAAATTTTACATATGAATTCAAATTTAAGCAAACTAAAGTCGAACTAAATATTACCAAAATTATTCCCAAGTATTTCAGTAGTCGGGTTGCCTTAAATCCGTATTTTCGATTGTAATAAGTCCAGTAATTAGATTCATTAGTTTTAAAAATCCATTTTGAAATTTTGAATATTGAGCAAACCGCATATCCCAAAGAAGACATCATTGCCATTACAATCCATGTTCCTATGTTTGGTTTAATAATATGAAGTATTGATTTGTCATTTGATGTTGACCAATCCGATAACCAATCAAAAAGAATGGTGAGTCCAACCGTAAATGAAGGTAAAAGAATAAAGAACAGAAATAGTAAAAGAAAATCCTTTCTTTGAAATTCAGTCCGTAATTCATCGGTTGACTTTGAATAATCATCTTTCTCAAGTCTAAATGAAAAAAGTCCTTTTAAAACAAAAACTGTCAGAACAATAATAATCCCAATTTGTATCATCACTTAGTTAAATGGTTAGTTCTGTCTTGGTGTCTTTTTTATTATTAAGCACAACTTGTTTATACCCCTGACCTGGTCAGGGGTATACCACCCTTTCCAGAAGAATAACCCTGATAAATGAGGATTTTTATCAGGGTTTAATTATACTTATTTTTTTTTAAAGATCATCAAATGGCGATTTGATATTTTGAAGACTCTTGGTACTTGTAAAGTCAAAGGCTAACTTACGAGTGAATCAGCTTTTCAAGTACTCGACTAACTTTCCCAATCTCAAACCTACCAACCGACTGATCCATTTTCTCCCTGATTTCCTCAGAGCAAAGGTTTCCGATACTTCCTTCGTGGGTATGGGCGACTTTTTCCTGATCTGGTTGAAAATCGCTTTTCTCAATTGCATGGCCAACTTGTTTGTAGGCATCCCTGAATGGTACGCCTTTCAGGACAAGGTCATTGACTTCCTCTACGCTGAATACATGTTTGTAAAATGGGTCAGCAAGGATATTTTCTTTTACCTTGATTTCTTTGAGCATAAAAGTACTCATGCGGATGCAGTCCAATAAGGTCTCAATTCCGGGAAAAATGGCTTCTTTCAACAATTGCAGGTCCCGATGGTACCCGGTGGTCATATTGGTCAACAACAAGGTGACCGTATTTGGGATAGACTGGATCTGATTGGTTTTGGCACGGATCAGTTCAAAGACATCCGGATTTTTTTTGTGGGGCATGATGCTGCTTCCTGTGGTAAGGTCATCCGGAAAGGAAATAAACCCAAAATGTTGGTTCATAAAAATACACACGTCTGCCGCCAGTTTGTTCAGTGTGCCTGCTATTCCCGATAAGGCAAAAGCGATGTTTTTCTCTGTTTTCCCCCGGCTGTTCTGCGCATTGATGACATTGTGGTGGAGGTCTGCAAATCCCAGTAATTGGGTGGTAAGCGTTCTGTCCAAAGGAAATGAGGAACCATATCCGGCAGCGGAACCCAAAGGGTTTTTGTTGGCAAGGTTATAGGCAGCCAACATCAGTTCCAAGTCTTCGGTAAGCCCTTCCGCAAAAGACCCAAACCACAAACCAAAGGAGGATGGCATGGCCAGTTGGGTATGGGTATAGCCCGGCATCAGGTTGTTTTTGTGTTTTTCAGAAAGTTCAATCAGTAGGTTGAACAATTCTTCCGTAGCCTCAATGATTTCCCTGATGGCAGACCTGTAATATAATTTTAGATCTACAAGCACCTGATCATTTCGCGACCTTCCACTGTGGAGTTTCTTACCCACATCCCCATATCTTTTCGTCAATA
>NZ_JBGSXS010000433.1:0-2731 GCF_041751335.1 Aquiflexum sp. | reverse complement strand
GAGAAAGAAGTACCCGGAAATGGCATTACCTATGATTTGGGCACTCACCTTATAGATCAAGCAGTGATGCTTTTTGGAAAACCCAAATGGGTCTATGCCGAAATCCTCAATCAAAGAAGCGGTGCAGTTGCTGATGATTTTTTTGATATCACGCTGATGTATGAAGGCATCAAAGTCAGGTTGACTGCAAGTGTGCTTGTAAATGCCCCACTTCCAAAATTTTTGGTTCTTGGGGAAAAAGGCAGCTACATCAAATTCGGACTGGATGTACAGGAAAAGGCTTTCAAAGCCGGAGAAAAACCCGAGGGCGTCAATTGGGGACTGGAAGCTTCGGAAGCTTGGGGGCAAATGTACCTTGAGAATTCATCCGGTTCATATCAAACCGAAAGGGGTGATTACAGGCTGTTTTATCAAAATATTGCCGATACCATTAATGGCAAAGCATCCCTAAAAGTAAAAATGGAAGAAGCCATTCTGGTCCTTCAGATTATTGAAGCTGCATTTAAGAGCAATGAGGAGAGGAGAAGGATTGAATTATAAGAATGTAGGATAAGGGATGAAGGATGAAGGTAGATTTTAGACCTGCCTGCCGGCAGGCGGGTTTTAGATTTAAGATTTGGGGATTCCCGTTGTCCGAAGCCTGTGGCTTCGTGACGCTGAGTCAGGCGTTTGTAACGCCATTTTTTCCATGAAAACAAATCAAGGTTAAAGTGCAGTCCCTGACGGATGTGAGTGGAGACACTCACATTGGCGATGGGGTGGATTGAATTGGAAGGATGAAGGACGGGATCAACAGATGAAAAGTAACAGTATGGATTTAGGGTTAAAAATGCCTTAGGCATGACCGAAATTATAGCCCGGTAATTTATTGCCGGGATTAAAGATTAAATTTGGATCCTAAAGCTCCATAGGAGCGACCGATTTAATAGCCCAGTCCCGATAGCTATCGGGATCAACCCGGCGACTTAATGGGATAATCTGAGCAGAAGTTCCGTAGGAACGAACGATTTTTGTTCTAATTCCCCATATAAATTTTGGTCTGGTCTTTGTTTTAAGCTGAATCTAACCAACTATAATTTCTTATGAACAAATCATTCGCAATTTTGATGTTGCTTTTTTTCGCAGCTGTTTCACTGGCCAATGCACAAGTATCCGCAGGAGTTTATCGCTTAAGTTCAGAGACTTTCGCAGCTATAGGGACAGACCCTGACAATAAGATGTTTGGAGAAGCACGGGTTTCTACAGGCAATGAAGTCGGAATAGAAGGTACTTTTGGATACAATTTTATTCAAAAAGAAGAAGTGAACTTTTACAGTGGCTTTCACTTGGGAACAAGGGGAAACAGTGAAAGTTTCTATCTAGGTGTCCCTTTGGGACTTTTATTGAAACCTTTTAACAGTAAGAATTTTGGTTTTCTGCTGGAAGCAAGTCCCATATTCAGAAATGAACGGTCCAATTATTTTAGGGCCGGGATAGGGCTCAAGTATACCTTCAGGTAAAAAATCAAAAAGCCCCCATCCAAATTGAAATCTGGCTGGGGGCTTTTGGATTTTTGTCGGGTGAAATTTTACTTTTCGTACTATCCAAAATTCTGCCAATACCATGAAATGAAAGCTTAAGATTCAGCATTAAAATCCTATATCAATCACTATCTATAGTTTCAAACCTGCCTGCCCCAGATATCTAAAAATATCCAGTTAATATCAATCAATAGCTGCATCCCCTGTATTCAATCTATGATTTCATTATTGGCAGGAGAGCGGATTTTCATATTTCCTAATCAATTATCCCTTCATATTCTTGCGATTCGATCTATTTCTTTAATTTTGCGCCCATGGCAAAAAATGACGTTACAGCAGAAAATGCTCAATTAAAAGATATAATCGCCCATGCCAAAGAGTATGGCTTTGTTTACCCTTCCTCAGAAATTTATGATGGCCTTCAAGCTGTCTACGATTATGGAGCTTATGGGGTGGAACTGAAAAACAATCTCAAGAGACTTTGGTGGGAGACCATGACACGTCTCAATGACAATATTGTGGGTATTGATGCCTCAATATTCATGCATCCGACTACTTGGAAAGCTTCCGGTCATGTAGACAGTTTCAATGACCCGATGATTGACAATAAGGACAGTAAGAAGAGATACCGTGCAGATGTGCTGATTGAGGAAAAAGCAGCTTTCTATGAAAACTCAGGTGACAAAGAAACTGCTCAAAACCTATTGAATGCCATGGCAAGATTGCTGGAAGCAGAAGACCTTGCCGGTGTCCGAGAACTAATTATCAATGAAAACATCAAATGCCCGATCAGCGGCACATCCAATTGGACAGAAGTCCGTCAGTTTAACCTCATGTTTTCTACACAAGTTGGTTCAGTGGCGGAAGATTCATCTACCATTTACCTCAGACCTGAAACAGCACAGGGGATTTTTGTCAACTTCCTGAATGTCCAGAAAACCGCCCGGATGAAAGTTCCTTTTGGCATTGCCCAAATAGGAAAGGCTTTTCGAAATGAAATCGTTGCCCGTCAGTTTATTTTCAGGATGCGGGAATTTGAACAGATGGAGATGCAGTTTTTTGTCCGACCGGGCAGTGAATTGGAATGGTATAAAGAATGGGCAGAAACCAGGATGAAATGGCACAGGGCTTTGGGAATTCCCGAAGAAAAGCTGAGGAGACACGACCATGAGAAATTGGCGCATTATGCCAATGCCGCCATGGATATAGAA